>JAYTWA010000162.1:0-9877 GCA_043743675.1 Sphingomonadales bacterium | reverse complement strand
GAATGATTCTGCCGCTTGCATCGATCAGGAAAGTGGCACGTTCGATGCCCATATATTGTTTGCCATACATCGACTTTTCGACCCAGACACCAAACGCCTCGCACATGCTGCCGTCGCCGTCCGATCCGAGCGTGACTGCCAAATCATATTTGCCCGCAAACTTGGCATGGCTCTTTATCGAGTCTTTGGAGACGCCGAGTACCGCCGCACCTTCTTTTTCAAACGCTGGCATCAATGCAGAAAAGCCCTGCGCTTCCTTGGTGCATCCCGGCGTATCATCCTTGGGATAGAAATAGACGACGAGTTTCTTGCCGCGCCAATCGCTGATTTTTGCATGCGTGCCGTCGGCTATGTCGAATGCGGCATCTGGTGCCATATCGCCAACATCAACCATCATATTGCTCCTGCCTGATCCACCACTGCCTGCCAATGCTCCGAAATGCATATCCGCGCTGTTGCAACGCGCGCAAGCAGATCATCCCAGTTTTCAGCGCTACATGCGCGCGCCACAACGGCCTGTGTCGCAAGACCGGGGGCGTCCATGTCGGGTGACACGAGGCGCAGCGTGACGATCAAACGAGTGAGCAGATCGTGCGCGTCACCGAGCGCTCGATCAACCAGACCAGCATTTGCCAATCCTGCAATCGCAGTGGGTATATGCGGGTCAAGCCCAAGGCCGGTAGCGAGCTGATGAAAATGGATTGCAAATTCCAGATCGACGAGGCCGCCACGGGCAAGTTTGACGTCAAGCTGTCCCAGCGGCGGCTTATGCACTGCCATTTCGGTTCGCATCTTTACGACATCACGGGCCAACGCCATCTGATCGCGTGGCTTGCGAAGCGCGGCATTGATCATGGCGGACACGGAAGCCCGCGCCTGGACACTGCCATAAATTACGCGGGCGCGGGTCAACGCCATATGTTCCCATGTCCACGCGCTTTCACATTGGTAACGCGCAAAACTGTCGACCGACGCCACAAGCGGCCCGTCACCGCCAGAGGGCCGCAACCGCGTATCGACTTCATAAAGCGCGCCAGCCGCTGTTGGGGCGCTCAACCCGCCGCTCAGCCGCTGTCCCAGCCGATTATAGTAATGCGATCCGCCTAGGGGGTTCGGACCATCGGATTCGGCAGAATAATCACCCGTGAACAAATAAATCAGGTCAAGATCGGACGCATGAGTAAGCAGCCCACCACCCAGCCGCCCGAGCGCCAGCACGACAAGTTCGGAGTCGGCAATCCGACCATGCGCCATAACAAAGGGCGCAATTACCGCATCAGCCACAACCTGAACTGCGGCTTCGGCCACCCGCGCATAGCCGCCCGCTACATTTAACGGATCGTCCGCCGCGCGAACAATCTGCGCGCCAAGTGCAAAACGATGCTCGCCGACAATCCGGCGGACATGATCGAGTTGTGTCTCCAAGACGCTATCGGCGCGCGTCATTTCGCCTGCCAAATCCAGAACATCCCCAACGGGATCAAACGCGCTGGCATCAAGTAGCCGGTCGAGAAGCGCGGCGTTATTGCCCAAAGCGTCTGCCAAGGTCGGCGCATGACTGACAATCTCGACCAGCAATTCGAGCAGCGCCGGTTGCGCCTCAAGCAAACGGAACAGATTGAGTGCAGTCGGCAGGCCGGCGAGCATCGCATCAAAGGCACCAAGCGCGGCATCGGGATCGGGCGCACGACCCAATGCGGCAAGCAGCGGCGGCAGCACTGCTTCGAGCGCCGCAAAGGCAGCATCGCTACGCACTGCCCGCAGCTTGCCGCTACGCCATTCGCCAATTCGGGCCGCGGCGCGGTCAACATCGACCAACCCCGATGATCGCAATGTCTCGGTCAGCGATTCACTCTCTCGCGGCGTCGCGGTCCGCGACGGTCCATCAAGGTCATCATAGAGCGCACCGATGGCTTCCACATGCGGTGAGAGGCGCTTGAGTAGTGCCTCTCCACCCCCAAGCCCGTGCAAGTGCGCGACCGAATCGAGCGCTGCTAAATCGTGCGGCAGGCTGTGTGTCTGGCGATCCTCCACCATCTGCAACCGATGCTCTATCGTGCGGAAAAGCCGATAGGCGTCAGCCAGTGTCGTTGCTGCATGGGCATCAATCCAGCCTGCCTTCGCCAACGCCGCGATCCCGCCCAGCGTATCGGACACGCGCAACGCCGGATCGCGGCCACCATGGATCAGCTGATGGATTTGAACGAAAAATTCGACTTCACGGATGCCACCACGCCCGCGTTTCAGATCATAGCCGGGACCGAACATCTGCCCCCCGTCATAATGCGAACGGATACGCCGCGACATTGCGCGCAAATCCTCGACCGCGCCAAAATCAAGACTGCGGCGCCAAATGAAAGGCTGGATCGTCGCAAGGAACTTTTCACCCAGAACAACATCGCCTGCCGCTGCCCGCGCCCGGATAAACGCAGCGCGTTCCCAGGCAAGCGCGCTCGATTCATAATGCGAGACCGCTGCATTGACGGGAATCGCGAGCGGTGTCGCCTCCGACGCAGGCCGCAGCCGCAGATCAACGCGCAAAACATAACCATCGGCATCGCGCGTCTGGAGCAGGTCAACGACACCGCGCGCCACCCGCACAGCCGCTTCGCCCGCATCATCACGCTCGCGCCGGGGTAGTATTTCAGGATCGAACAGCAGGATCGGATCAATGTCCGAGCTGTAATTTAGTTCTCGGCTGCCGTGTTTGCCCAGAGCAATTGCAAAAAAGCCACCGGGTTCGGCGTCCGGCACACGGGCGCGGACTGATTCGGTGATGGCGGTGTCGAGTGCGTGGTCTGCAAAATCGGACAGTTGTGTCACCACATCTTCGAGCGAAAGATGCCCCGCGAGATCACCGATGGCGAGCACCAGCGCAAGTGCATCGCGCTGTCGCCGCAACATCTGGCGCGCGCCATTTCCCTGTATCGCGTGTGCTGCGCCAAGCGCATCGTCAAACGCGCCAACACGAAGCATGTCGGTCAACGCCGGGTTACGCGCCATCGCGCCCGCCAGAAACGGTGCGTGCGCACCCGCTCGATTCATCGCATTTTCAAAGGCTATGCGGGTCATTTCAGGCAACCAACCCGCGGATTGCACGTTACAAAAACATGGCAACGCAATATCCACCGGCCTGCAACATGATGACAGTCAGTCCCCATGCAGTTGCCATGCCATATCGCGGTGATGGTGTCGCCTGTGCGTTGCGTCAGACGTTCCCGCCTGATGATGAGTATATTCCAGTGTCGATGCTTCGATTGCTGGCGGCCATCGATGCCCAGCGCGCGATCAGCGACCCTGACTGAGCACCTTTACCTGATCCATGATCGTATCGAGCGCGGAAATGCCCTCGGTATCGGGATCGGTCCTGCGTGAGGGCAAATCACTGCCCATCATCACGGCCTCCAGCGCGACCCGGCCGCGTGCCACACGGCTTTTGATTGTGCCGACTGCCACGCCACAGATTTCGGCGGCTTCCTCGTAAGCAAAGCCGCCCGCACCGACAAGAATCAGCGCCTCTCGCTGGCTTTCAGGAAGAAACTGCAACGCGCGCTGAAGATCGCCAAGCTCAACATGCTTATCCTGACTGGCAGGCGCAGACAGAATTTTTTCAGCAACCAGATCATCCCACTCACCGCGAAATCGGTTCCGCCGCATCTGGGACAGGAAAAGATTGCGCAAAATAATGAAGGTCCAGGCACGCAAGTTTGTGCCCGCCTCATATCGGTCGCGCGCCGCCCATGCTTTCAGCAGCGTTTCCTGAACAAGGTCATCACCGGCATCCACGTTGCCCGACAGCGACCGGCCAAAGGCGCGCAATTGGGGGATGACCGCAGCAAGCTGAGTCTTAAAATCGCCATCGGACAATGCGGTCCGCACGCTCGGAATGCCGTTGTCGGCCTCATCCTGCATATTATGCTACCCGCTTCACCTCTCCGCAACGCATAGCGCGCTGCGGCGGTTCCGTCACGCCGCCGGAACGGTTTCGGCGTCGAAAAACAACGCTTGAGCAATTGCGGCCTTCACTGTGGCCCGCTGAAACGGCTTGGTGATCAGGAAAGTGGGCTCGGGCCGCTCACCGGTCAGCAGCCGCTCGGGGAAGGCAGTGATAAAAATCACCGGCACCGAGAACTCGGCAAGGATGTCTTTAACCGCATCAATGCCGGAGCTGTCATCAGCCAGCTGAATATCGGCAAGCACCAAGCCCGGTCGCCGTTCATGCACCGCGGCAACGGCTTCATCACGGGTGACAGCCACGCCAGTAACATCATGGCCAAGGTCTCGGACAATGGTTTCAAGATCCATGGCAATCATGGGTTCGTCTTCGATAATCAGAACATCGGAACGGGTCTGTGCCTCTATTTCGCTCAACGCCTCCTCAAGCAACTCGGCAACATTGCCCACCGGGACACCCAGTAAATAAGCCGCATCTTCATGCGTAAATCCCTCCATCGCAGTCAGCAGCAACGTCTGGCGTGACAGCGGTGTGATCCGCGCAAGACGCGCCTGCGCCAATTGTTCGCGATCACTCGCGCCAAGATCGGTGTCACTGCCAAGATTGCTCGAACGCCAGATCGCGTGGAAGGTTCGATAAAGCCCCAGCCGGACATCGACATCACCGGGAAACTCATCTGGCGCGGCGACAATTGCTTCAAGTGTTGCGCGCACATAGGAATCACCATGCCCCTGGCTGCCGGTCAGCGCCCGGGCATAACGGCGGAGAAAAGCAAGATGTGGCGCGATTTGCTGGCCAAGTGACATAAATTGCGTTCCTCCTGAACGATCCTGATTTTGTATCCCCGACTTCGACCAGTGCCATGCCTTATGCAAGCGCACGCGCAATCAAATCATTGTCTTTGGTAAACTTGTCCGTAAGACTGGAACAAATGAGTAGTGAAATTGTTTCTTTTTCCTGTGCGCGCGCGATATTAATGGCGAGCAGCGCAGGTCTCGGGGGCGAGTAAAGGGGATGGTTCAAGTGGCGGAGGGGAAAATGTCAAAAACGCCGCCCGCCAATGACAAGATTGTGCTAGATCGCAGCCGCACCCATGATAGCAAAAGTGACATAGGCAGCGCATTGCGCGCTGCCTATGACAGCACTGTCAATGAAGAGATTCCGCCTGAAATGCTTGATTTGTTGAGCAAGCTCCGCTGACCCTCAGCTGCCGGAGGTAGACATGCCCGATCTAGCTGACCGCTTTGGGCGCCTTTCCACTGGCATAAAAATGCTCTCGATTATCACACTGGCGTTGCTGCCGTTGGGGCTGATTGCGCTATTCGCATCACTCGCGGCAACGCGCACGGCCGACCTTCAGCGTAGTGCGGACTTGCGTGTCGCCCTGACAGAAAGCACACGCAAGCTAAGCGCCGAGCTGGCCTCCGACATCAGCGCAATGCGCAGCGCCGCCAATGCCATTGTCGGCGGCGTTCCCGCTGAAGATGTTTGTAATCGGCTCTCGGCTATTTTTGCCGCGCATACCCGGCGGATCTCGCAATATGCGGTCTTCGGTCCCTCAAGTGTGCCCTTGTGCACAAGCCCGGGATTTACGCCATCGCGACCCTCGACTCTCAATCCTGACAGCCGGACCGAAGCCGTCATAACTATCGACGCGCTCGACCTGCGCGTGCCCGCCAAACAGGGGGCCGCCGTTGTCTTTGTGCGATACCCGGCGGCGACGCTGGCAAGTTTTGCACAACCTTCAACGCTGGCTGTGCCCTATGTAACCACTTTATCGACTGATAGCGCCAACCTGCCACTACGGACACTCACCCGCGGCTTGCCGCTTGGCGCCGAAACCGTTGCGGCACCGATTGGCCTTCTTGGTCTCACGCTCTCGATTTCGGCATCGGGTGTCCCGTTTGGCGCGACAGGGGCGCTGTTGACCTTTCTGCCATTATTGATGTGGGCATCGGCCGCATTGATCGGATTTTTTGTCGTTGATCGCCTGCTCATCCGTCCCTTGCGCACCCTTCGCCTTGCCGTCGCCAGCCATGTGCCCGGCACGCCGTTTCGCTTGCCCCCCGTGCGCACCCCGGCACGCGAAATTCGCGAGCTGGGCGAGACTTTTGCGCGCTTCGGTGTCGAAAGCAGCGAGAATCAGGCACAATTGGCCACCGCGCTTGCCGACCAAACGAAAGCCACGCGCGAAGTGCATCACCGCGTCAAAAATAATCTTCAGATAATTGCCAGCCTTATTTCACTGCACGCACGCGGCGCACAGTCACCCGATGCGATTGCCGCCTATGCCGCGATCCAGCGGCGCGTCGATGCGCTGTCGATTGTCCACCGCAATCATTATGCCGAACTGGATGCTGGCGGCGGCATCGACATTAGAGGGTTGCTCGGTGAACTCGCCGCAAATCTTCGGGCCGGGGCAGCAGACAGCGCCGTCGCCCCCGCAATTTCGATCAGTGCGGCGCGGATCGGCGTATCGCAAGACAGTGCCGTTGCCATCGCTTTTCTGCTGACCGAACTGATCGAATTGTCGATGTCGCTCGATCCCGCCGCACCGATATTTATTGGCGTTGAAGATAGTGTCGTGCCGGGCAAGTCGCGCCTGTCGATCATATCAACTGCCTTGCGTGCGACACCGGAGATGAGCGAACGACTTGCCGGTCGCTATGCGCGCGTGATCGAGGGTCTTTCGCGCCAGCTCCGCGCACCAATTTCGCATGATGCGGCAACGGGCCTTTTCGCCATTGATTTTAGCGTTGTTGCACCGCTCGAAAATATTTAAAAAAACGCTGCGGTGGCGGGAACCCTTTTTGCGATCATCCGTTTTGAAGTGCGGACAGCGAGCAATTGCCCCCCCGCTTTCGCTGTCCGAGACATGAGCCCGGAAGCGTTGTCGCCCCCAAGACGCGCTTCCGGGCTCAATAATTTTCAGGCAGTTTCGATTGTTTCTTTCGCGGCATCCCGCTTGCGGCGGCGCTGTGTGAACCACGTGGCGATCAGCGTTAGTTCGTACAGCAAGCAAAGCGGCACAGCGAGCAACAGCTGTGATCCGATGTCCGGCGGCGTCAGTACCGCCGCAATCGCAAATGCGCCGACAATCGCATAGCGGCGCGCTGCGACAAGCTGATCACGCGTCACAATACCCACTGTCTCGAGCAGCATCAGCAGCACCGGCATTAGAAATGAGAAGCCGAAGCCAAACATGAACTGCATCGTGAATTTCAGGTAATTGCCAATGTCGGGCAATGCTTCCTGCGTGACCCCACCAAGATCACCCTGAAAACCCAGCAAGAATTTCAGCGCAATCGGAATGGCGATGAAATAGGCGAGGCTCGCCCCTGCCGTGAACAGCACTGGCGTCGCCATCATAAACGGCAACATCGCGCGCCGCTCTTTCTTGTAAAGCCCTGGCGCGACAAACAGCCAAATCTGGTTTGCGATCACCGGCGACGCAATCATCATCGCGGCGAAAAACGCGACTTTAATCTCGACGACAAAACCGCCAAACACTTCTGTATTAATAACTTTTTTCTGGCCCGCAGCCAGCATGGGTGCGACCAGAAACTCCAAGATATGCCGCGCAAAATAGACGCAGCCCCCAAAGGCAGCCGCCAATGCCGCGACGGACCACAACAACCGCCGCCGCAATTCGATCAGGTGGTCGAGCAGCGGTGCCTTGCTGTCGTCGAGTTCGCCGTCACTCATGCGGGCTTTTCTTCGACCGGAGTCACGGGTTCAACCGGCGCTTCCAAAACGGGAACAGGATTGGCGGCCATGATCCGCTCATTTTCCTCCTTCCACTTTTTTTCCATGTCGGCGAGTTCGGATTCGCGCATCATCGTGTCGAATCCGCTGCGAAAATGGCGCGCCATGCCGCGTGCCTTGCCGACCCACTGGCCAACGATCCGCATCGCTTTGGGCAAATCCTTCGGGCCAATCACCACCAGCGCGACAACTGCCACAAGCAAGAGTTCTGTGGGGGCAACGTCGAACATTATTATCCTAGCTTAACGCAAGGGAAATCAGGCAGCCGTATCTTTCGCTGCTGCTGCCTTTTTCGCTTCATGCTCGGCAATGATGTCTGCGGCAGACTTGCCTTCGATCAGCGGTGCAGGCTTGGCGGGTTCGACGACTTCTTCTTCGGCAATACCCTTTTTGAAGCTCTTCAATCCCTTGGCCACATCGCCCATCATGTCGGAAAACCGACCCTTGCCGAATAGCAGAAGGACCATAATGCCAACTATCAGCCAGTGCCAAATGCTCAGGCCACCCATCACGAATCTCCTTGCGTGTTAACCCTATCTAGTCGTCTTCGTCCGCCGTTTCCAGATCGCCGATGAAATCATCATCAGAAACCCGATCCAGCAGCCCTGCCGCGCGCAAATCGTCAATGCCCGGCAGGTCACGGCGATCTAATAAACCGAAATGCGTTAAAAAGTCGGGCGTGGTCGCATAGGTCAACGGGCGCCCCGGCACTTGCCTTCGTCCGGCGGGGGCGATCCAACCCGCTTCCATCAATACGTCGAGCGTGCCCTTTGAGATTTGCACCCCGCGAATGCTCTCAATTTCGGCGCGGCTGACCGGCTCCTGATAAGCAATGATCGCCAGCGTTTCGATCGCCGCACGGCTGAGTTTGCGTGAGGCTTCGCGCGTTTCGCGGAGCAGATGCGCCATGTCGGGCGCGGTCTGGAAATGCCACCGCCCACCGCGTTCAACAATATTGATCCCGCGCCCGGCATAGGATTCGCTCAGTTCGGCAAGTGTCGCGACCGCGCTGTCCAAACCCAAACGCCGTTCGATTTCCTCGACCGACAGCGGGTGTTCGCTGGCAAACAACACAGCTTCGACGGCGCGCGCAGTTTCGGACATCCTCACGCCGCCTTCACCAATATCGGGCCGAACGCATCATCCTGTCGCAGGTCGATCACCCCGCGCCGCGCCATTTCGAGCGTTGCCACAACCGTGGACGCCAGTGCCGAACGATGGAAATCGGGGCTCGAATCGCCTGGCAGAAACGCAGCAATCGCCGTCCAGTCACCAATCCACCCCAGCATCGCTTCAATCCGCTGCATCGCTGCCTCCAGCGTCATCACCGGACGGCGCGACACCTGATGCAGCACGGGTGCGGTCCGCGCATTGACGCGGCCATAGGCGTTGAGCAGATCAAAGAGACTCGCCTGCCACAGGATTTTCTTGGTCGTCGCAAGGCCTTCAGGACGCCCGCGCACAAAGACATCGCGGTCAATCCGGTCACGCGCCATTAACCGCGCGCCCGCATCGCGCATGGCCTCCAACCGGCGGAGGCGTTGCTGGAGGCGAAAGGCCAGTTCTTCGGGACTCGGATCTTCCTGTTCCGCCTTGGGCAGCAACAAACAGGATTTGAGATAAGCCAGCCACGCCGCCATCACGAGGTAATCAGCCGCCTGTTCAAGCGCCATCGCGCCCGCGCGTTTCAAATACTCAAGATATTGTTCGACCAGCGCAAGAATCGAAATCTCGCGCAAATCGACTTTCTGCGAGCGAGCAAGCGCAAGAAGAAGGTCAAGCGGCCCTTCCCAGCTGCCCAGATCAAGCGTCAGGCCGTCGCCGTCAGACAAGACCAAGCAATTCATCGCGCTTGGCGATCAACGCTGGAATTGCTTCATAATCATCTGCGGGCGTTATCGTTTCCATCGCCGCAGCCAGCCGCTCACCCGCGCGATCAGTCATCACCGGAACAGCCTCAGCAATCGCGATCATATCCGTCAGCATCCCCGAACAATGCAGCGCAATGTCACACCCCGCCGCCAAACAGGCCTTTGCGCGCGCCGCAATATCCCCCGACAGTGCCGCCATGTCGAGATCATCGCTCATCAACAGCCCGTCAAAGCCAATCCGCCCACGAATAATGTCTCGAATGATTTTTGCTGACATCGTGGCGGG
>JAYTWA010000161.1:0-4859 GCA_043743675.1 Sphingomonadales bacterium | reverse complement strand
CCGAACTGGCCACGACGGGGACCTACAAAACACTTTCCGACATCGGGATCGGCGTGAGCCGTACGGGAGCGCTGACGCTCGACACGGTAAAATTCGACGCGGCGGTGACGGCGGCACCGACCGAAGTGAGTGCGCTACTAGTCAGCACGACCGGGCTGTCGTCGGCACTTGGGGCCATGAAAGACCGGCTGACGCTGGGCAGTGGCGTGCTGGCAATTGCGTCTTCGCGTTATGAGCGGATTGGCACAGCCATCGCCAAAGAGCGTGTGCGGATGGAGGATGAAAATGCGCGACTGGTTGACCGGCTGACCAAGAGTTTTGGCGGCATGGACCGTCGCGTCGCGCAATTGAAGGCCGTGCAAAGCTATGTCGAGCAACAGGTTGCTGCGTGGAATTCAGGTCGATGAACGCGGCGGCAGTTTATCGGCAAGTGGATCAATCGAGCCGTGTTGAAGCAGCGTCGTCACATGGGCTTGTCAATATCTTGTTGAATGAGGCGCTCGACCAGATTGATGCCATGGCGTCGTCCCTGTCGCGCGGGAGACGTGGGCTTGAGGCGCAATCGCGAGCGATCGGGATACTTCATGCCCTCGAAGCCAGCCTTGATCATCGTTCCGGGGGAACAACTGCGGCCCTGATGGCGCAGGTTTATCGGGAGGCGCGACGTTGTCTGTCAAAAGCAGCGGCAGAAGTTGATCCGTTTTGGTGTAAACAGGCGCGATCAACAGTTGAGCCTATCGCCGAAGCATGGGAGCAAATCGCTCAGGCCGCGTGACGGCGCATTTTTTCAATAAGCGTGGTGCGTTGCAGGCCAAGAAGGCGGGCGGCATCAGCAACGACGCCACCCGTGCGGTCAAGCGCCTGACCAATGTAGCGACCTTCAATATCATGAAGAATAGCGCGGAGATCGATGCCTGTTACGCCAATTTCCGTTTCGTCGGCACATACCGGGGCTGGAGCTTGAGCCGGTTCCGGTGCACGGGCCGGTGGCGGGGCTGCGACAATTGCTTTGGGTCTTAAAAGAAGTGCATCGACGTCACTGGCGGTGAGCGTTTCGCCAGGATGCAAGATTGCGGCGCGTTCGACAAAGTTGCGTAGTTCGCGAACATTGCCCGGCCAAGCATGGATAGAAAGAGCTGCGATTGCCTGCGCCGAGAAGCGCACTTTGCTGTCCGATATATCAAGCAAAAAATGTCGGATCAAAAGTGGTAAATCGTCAGGCCGCGCAGCGAGGCCGGGGAGATGAATCGGGAAGACGGCGAGGCGATAGTAGAGGTCTTCGCGGAAGCGCTGATCCTCAATAGCCAAAGTCAGATCACGGTGGGTGGCAGAGATGATGCGGACATCAACGGCGATACTTCCGCGTCCGCCGACACGCTCGATGCGGCGTTCCTCAAGAACGCGCAGCAATTTGACTTGCATATCAGGCGGCATATCCCCGATTTCATCGAGAAAAAGCGTGCCTTTATGGGCTTCCTCGAACCGTCCATGCCGCTGGGCATGAGCACCCGTGAAGCTGCCTTTTTCATGACCAAAAAGTTCACTTTCGAGCAGATCACGCGGGATCGCGCCGCAATTGATCGCGACAAAAGGACCACCGGCGCGGTTGCTTTCGGCATGGATCGCGCGGGCGACGCGTTCCTTACCGCTTCCCGAAGGGCCCGTGATCATGACGGACGTGCCACCCGGCGCGACGCGACGTATCAAGCTGCGTACGGCTTCCATAACCGGACTATCGCCAAGTAGCAGCGTCTCAACCGTCGCCGCACCATCACGCGCAGGCGTCAACTTTCCTGTCATCTCCGGCTTGGCCCCCAAAATGGTTACAGTCCCCGATGGCGGAATCTAGCCGAGTCGAAGTCTGGCGCGAGGACATGTTGGTCCAAAACCGTGTCAATGTTGGCTGACATTCATCCAAAGCGGCGACACACTGGACAGAATTAGTGTGGGGGTTAACGATGAAATTCGACCTGTATCCAGATGAGGTAGCAAGTTTGGCCAATTATGATCCCGATGAAAGGCGCATCTCGATCTTCGCCGATAGTGATCAGGGACGGGGAACCGCGATTGGCATTGCTGACCGCATCGGTGCACGCGTTCTGTTTACCGGTTCGACGGATGATGGCGCTGCCCGATTGGGTGATTACCCGGCAGGCGACGCCGTTTTTGTTGATGTGTCGCAGGTCGGTGGTGCAGCACTGGATGTGTTTCTTGACCGGCTTGATGCGTTGGGACGCATCGACAGATTGCCAGTGCTTGTGAACAGCGCGCCTGAGTGTCTTGACCATGTGGCCGCACGGTTAAGTGCACCTTCGATTGCTTTGATGAGCCAGGCGACCGCGGCGGACTGGGTTGCGACTCTCGCGATGTTCGGGACAATGCGCGACCCGGTTCTGCACGAAGTTGCAATTGATGATTCATTGCGATTGCAGCGACTGGCCGATGAAGTGCAGCGGATTGCACAGACACTTGCCGATCTGGTCGGAAATGATCCGCCGCCGTTACGCGGCGTCCGCGATGCGATGGTCGGGTTTGGAGCCGAGCCGCGACAGATTGCGCTTCCGAGGAGTGCCATCAGAGCAGCTGATGTTCGTTCGATTATCCGGTTGCGGCGGATGCGCGACCGGTTTTTTCGCAGTGACCTGTTCGCTGATCCGGCTTGGGACATGCTGCTCGACCTGATGGCGGCGCGGCTGGAGGGCGTGCAAGTAGCGGTGTCGAGCCTGTGCATTGCGGCTGCTGTACCGCCGACGACAGCCCTGCGCTGGATCAAGACAATGAGCGAGAACGGGATGTTCGTGCGCATTGCCGATCCTGAAGACGGGCGCCGCGTGTTTATTGCGCTGTCCGATGAGGCCGCGGCTGGAATGACGTCGTATCTAAGCGCGGCCAAAGCGCAGGGCGGGCTTGCGGTTTAAGCGCTGTTCGGGCAACGGACTAAGTGGCGGGCGATTAGCTCAGTTGGTAGAGCGCCTCCTTTACACGGAGGATGTCGGCGGTTCGAGCCCGTCATCGCCCACCATTATAGCGCAGGTTTATGTTGCTTCATTGCCGCGGGTGGGGGCGAATAATTGGGCGTTGTTTCCGTCAGTGCGGTCAGCGCACGGGTGCGGTCATCCGATGTGAAGCTGCCAGTCGTCAGGCAGAATTCGACAACATTGTCATTGGGATCGCGGGTGTAGATCGAACGACACCAGTTGTGATCGACTTCCATTACGTCACAGCCTGCGGTCGTCCAACGGGTGCGGCGTTCTTCAAATTCGGCCACGCTTTGCACAGCGAAAGCAATATGGTTGAGCGGGTCGGGCAGGCCAGCCGCTTTTGACAAGTTGGTTTCGAAATTCTCGGTGCCGGGCACATCATGAAGTTCCCAGAAGGCAACAAAGCTGCTGTCGTCGTCATCCATCCGGTAAAAGAAATTCTTGGCCCAGCCGCCTTGCATGACGGGCGCGACTTCAACCTTAACGAGGTCAAAGCCCATCACGCCTTCATAAAAGTCGTGGATTGCCGCAATATTGCGGGTTGCGAGAGCGAGATGATGATAAGCCATGACCCATCATAACAGGCGGCCATGGCGACGCCAGAGGTGGATTGTACGGATGACCGCATAAGTGACCAGGCCAACCGGGCCAAACATAAACGTGAGTATTAGGGGAATGATCATTGCCCAATGTGCAATACCAATGCGCCCTGCATCCTCAACTTCCCATGATCCGACGAAAAGATCGAAGGCGAGATAATGCGTCCAGCCGAGCATGACGTTACCGGGCATCGAGAAAAGCGCGGTGACACCGGCAAGTGTGTTGAAACTCGCCCCTGCGACAGGCTGCGTGATCGTAAAGAGCTGAGCGAAATAGGCGATGGCAAGCAGGATGGCGACAATCCGAGCCGCACGAACGAGAAATGTGCGCGCTAGAGGGGCTGCTAGCAGCGCGATCCAACCGACGACGGCAGCGAGCATGCAAAGGCTGAAAATATTTTCGAGCGTCATTCCATTCGTTCCTTATCGATCAACCATTGCCATGACATCGGGGTCAAATCCGGCAGGTGCTGCAACCTCGATGACCGGATCGGCGACATCATCAAATTCAAGCCGAAGCGCGCGCGACATTGTGGCGTGCATGGCGTAGAGCGCGACGATATAAGTCAGTTCAATGATTTGTTCGGCGTCGAGTTCCGCTTTCAGCGCGACAAATACACCATCGGCAACGCGTCCGTTGGTTGTTGCGATGCCATCTGCGTAAGCAAGAACCGCCCGTTCGAGGGGTGAAAATGCGTCCGATACTTGCCAATGCGGCACGGCATCGATCTTTTCATCCGACAGTCCGACGCTACGGGCCGCTTTGCAATGTTGCGAGAAAACGAACTGTGATCCGCTTGCCCAGCCAACCCGCATCTGACCAAGTTCGCGCAGCTGCGGGTCGATCCGGCGATTGGGGGAGCGATAATATTGAAATCCCGCGACGGCATGTTTGAATGTGTCGGGAGAGTTGGCGAAAACAGTCCACCAATTGCCTGACGTGCCAGTTGCAGTCCTAGGGTATTTTGCGGGATCGCCATTTTCAAACAGCGTATCATAAAGACGGACGACAAAAGGGTCGGCGTTTTCACGGCTGACTTCGGGCAGGCGCGGCACAGCCTTAAAGCGCCCGAACCAGTTTGACGGCATAGGCCGCCCACGCAGGGTCAGTGATCACTTGCTGCTTTCCGCCCGCACCGAGTGGCAGGATTTGCAGCATCGCGCCGTCCCGATTGATCAGGCGACCAAAGATAAAGCGACCGGCGGGGCGGGGGAGGAGGACATCGCGGTTAAGCAACGTCGCGAAATTGTCAGGATCGACGCGCTGGCACCAGATCGT
>JAYTWA010000160.1:0-5387 GCA_043743675.1 Sphingomonadales bacterium | reverse complement strand
CCCCATCATCCTGACGCTGTTGATGTTCGCCATGTTCCAGGCGGTTTTCAGTCTCGCCGCCTATCCCGCCGATCTGATCGATGGCGGCATCGGCGCGCTGCAGGATGCGGTCAAAGCCGCCATGCCCGAAACGATCCTCCGTTCGCTGATCACCGATGGCATCCTTGCAGGCGTGGGCGCGGTTGTTGTTTTCCTGCCGCAGATTATCATCCTGTTCGCGTTCATCCTCATCCTCGAAGCGAGCGGTTATATGGTCCGCGCGGCGTTCCTGATGGACCGGCTGATGTCGTCGGTCGGCCTATCGGGGCGGGCGTTTATCCCGTTGCTGTCGAGCTTTGCCTGCGCAATCCCGGGCATTATGGCGACGCGAACTATTGAAGACCCGCGCGACCGCCTGACCACCATCCTGATCGCGCCGCTGATGACCTGTTCGGCGCGGCTCCCTGTTTATGCGGTGATCATCGCCGCCTTCATCCCGCCCGCCAGCGTTGGCCCCGGTATCGGGTTGCAGGGTCTTGTCCTGTTCGGCCTCTATGCCGCTGGTATCATTGGTGCGCTTCTAGCTGCGCTCCTCCTACGCCGCACGGTGACTAAAGGCCCGGCGCAGGGCTTCATGATGGAAATGCCCAAATATCAATGGCCGCGCATCGGCGATCTGTTGCTCGGCCTGTGGCAGCGGGCATGGGTGTTCCTGAAACGCGCGGGCACAATTATTGCGCTAACGACGGTCATCCTCTGGGCCTTGCTCAGCTTTCCGCGCGCGCCGCTGGGCCAAAGCCAGATTGATTACAGCATCGCCGGGCGCATTGCCGATGGCCTCGCGGTCGTCGTCAAACCCATTGGCTTTGACCGTGACATTGCGCTGGCGCTCATCCCAGCGATGGCCGCGCGCGAAGTTGCTGTTGCTGCGCTCGCCACCGTCAACGCCATTGACACACCCGATGAAGGCGAACGCGACAAGAGTCTGGCGCAATCATTGCGCAACAAATGGAGCCTCGCCACCGCGCTTGCTTTCCTCGCGTGGTTTGTGTTCGCGCCGCAGTGCATCTCGACCATCGCTGTCGTCCGGCGTGAGACCAACGGGTGGAAATGGCCGGGCTTCATGCTGTTGTATCTCTTCACCTTGGCCTATATCGCGGCGGGCACAACATATTGGGTGGCAGTCGCCGCCGGACTTTAGGGAGAACATCGTGGCGGGCAGTCTGAACAAGGTCATGTTGATCGGCAATCTGGGCAAGGATCCCGAAGTGCGATCCTTCCAGAACGGCGGTAAAGTCTGCAATTTCAGCATCGCCACCGGCGAAACGTGGAAAGACAAAAACACCGGTGAAAAGCGCGAAAAGACCGATTGGCACAACATCGCGATCTTCAATGAAAACCTTGTCCGCATTGCCGAACAATATCTCAAAAAAGGCTCGAAGGTTTACATCGAAGGCAGCTTGCAAACGCGCAAATGGCAGGACCAGTCAGGCGCGGACAAATTCACGACCGAAGTTGTGCTCCAGAATTTCAACGGTACGCTGGTGCTGCTGGACCGGCCTGATGGTGGCGGGGGATCGCGCGGCAGCGGGGGCGGATACAATCAGGACGACGGCAGCGGCTATGGCGGCGGCGGAGGTGGCGCGTCACGGGGCGGCGGCGCGACACGGCCAAGCGCGTTTGATTCAGATTTGGATGACGATGTGCCGTTTTGAGCGCATCTACCCCCTCAACAACCCCTTCAACCCTGCAAAGGCGGCGCTCCCCACTTCACCCTCGGCGAGCACACCGGCCGCCCTTAACCGGGCCTCTGCTGCCGCGCTGCGGGGGAAGGGGGTGACGCTAAGCGCCAGCGTCTGGGCGACGGCTTCGCCAATGTCGATGGCGGCACCGTCGAATTCGACGATGTCGAGATCATCTTCATCAAGTTCGATTTCGCTTTCCGCCGCCGCGGCGTCATCGCTGGCGTGGACAAAGTGGATGGCAAAAGCTTCCTCAACGCTTTCGCGCACCGGTTCGCCGCTCGCGACGCAGGCCCGTTCTATCATAGCGTTGATTGTTCCCAACGCATCGACGCCGCCCGCGCGCGCCAGCAGGGTCGCGTTCGCCGTCAAACTCTCGATCCGGCTCCAGCCAAAGCGCGTGGCTAGCGCCGTGCATTCGTCCGCGTTTGCGCTGATCCCCGTCTTGTGCCCACCTGCGCCGATCACATCGACGGCAACACGCCTCGAAAATTCAGGGGGAGAGAATTCGGGTGTCATCCCAGTGACCCTTTCATGAGGTCCGCCGTCGGCACAGCAGCAATTCGCGCTTCCAATGCCTGCGATAGTGCCACCAACTCGTTAACGGCATCGTCCTCGGGCGGCGCGTCGCGATAGACATTGCGGATTACAGCCTGACGCCGGTCGCCATCCCGATACGCGCCCAGCCGCCCGCCGAGCATCCCCATAATCCCGCCAACGCGTTTCCCGACGACAAGATCGCCGAAGCCCACTTCGCGCATCGTCCCGTCCATATCGTCGATGAACACTTCAGTCAGCAGGACGGAGGGCAGCGCACCTGCTTCACCCTCGCGTTCAAACCTGAGCAAAACAAGCGACAACACCAGCGCGACCATGTCAAACCGCCCGTCCATGGTATCGGGGACGAGCGCGCGGGCATACCAATCGGGCCGCCGTGCTTCGGCCACAACGGCGTTGTAAAGCGGTATCAGGTCCGCACGGTCCCGCTTGTCCCCGAACAGTCTCGATAATAATCCCATGTCCACTCCGCTTGCCGTGTCACGCTGTGTCGCATATTGAACGTCCAAAGTCCCCGCGCAAGACAGAGTGAGTATCATGACCAAAGCCCTGACCGTTTCCGTCGCGCTGATTGCGCTTGTCGCCAGCAGCGGCTGTTCGCGCGTCCGTGGGCACCAGGGCTATTTGGCCGACGCATCGCTGATCGACGCGATCAAACCCGGTGTGGACAACCGCGAATCAGTAATGCGGACATTGGGCCGCCCGACATTTGCCGGACAATTTGACGCAAACGACTGGTATTATGTTGATCGCGAAACCAAGCAGTTGGCGTTTGCCCTACCGCGCGCAACGAATCAGACTCTGCTCCGCGTGACGTTCGATGCGTCGGGCAATGTCATTGCAGTCAACAAATCCGGCATCGAAAAAATCGCATCAATTCGCCCGATGGGTGACAAGACACCTACGCTTGGCAGCAACCGCAGCTTCTTCCAGGAAATCTTCGGTAACATCGGTCAAGTCGGCTCGGTCGGCCAAGGCGGTGCGACAGCGGACAATCCCGACGGCGGGAACTGATCCTACCGTGCGACACCACCCGCTGCGAGAACGGCGAGCGTGACCAGCTCGCTTGCGGTTGAGCCCATTGTCGCCACCTGAACCGGCTTTTCCATGCCGATCAGCATCGGGCCGATGACTGAATCACCGCCCAGTTCACGAAGCAATTTTGCACTGAGGTTTGCCGATTGCAGACCCGGCATAATCAGGACGTTGGCGGGGCCGGACAAACGGCTGAACGGATAATTCGCCATCACTTGCGCATTCAGCGCCACATCAGGTGCCATTTCGCCTTCGAATTCAAAACCAACGCCGCGCGCTTCGAGGATGGCGACGGCCTCGCGCAAAGGGGCCAGCCAATTACCCGAAGGATTGCCGAACGTTGAATAGCTGAGGAAAGCAACGCGCGGGTCATGGCCCATGCGCCTTGCCACGGCGGCGGTCCCAATGGCGATGTCGGCCAGCTCGGTCGCGGTTGGGCGTTCATTCACGGTAGTGTCGGCCATGAACACGGTATGCGTCTGTCCCACCAGCACATGAATGCCGAACGGCGTCTGCCCTTCTGCTGGATCAAGCACCCGGCGAATGTCGCGCATCGATTGTGCATAGGTCCGCGTCGTGCCAGTGATCATCGCATCGACTTCGCCGAGTTTCAGCATCAGCGCGGCAAAGATATTGCGATCCTGATTGACCATGCGTTCGCATTCACGGCGCAGGTAGCCGCGCCGTTGCAGCCGGTCATACAGCTTGTCGATCATCGCGGGGACAAGCGGAGAATTGCGGCTGTTGTGGACCTCGTAACTCTCCGGATTGCTGACGCCCAGCGCGCGCAAGCGATCATGAACGTCATCGCGGCCAACCAGCACGGGAATACCATAGCCGCCGTCCTTGAACGCAATCGCCGCCCGCAAAACGACTTCTTCTTCCCCTTCGGCAAATACCACCCGTTTGGGCTGCGCACGTGCGCCTTCATAAGCAAGACTCAGCACCGAATTGGTCGGGTTGAGGCGGCTGCGCAGAGTCTGGCGGTAAGCGTCCATGTCGAGAATCGGTCGCGTCGCCACGCCCGAATCCATTGCGGCTTGCGCCACCGCCGACGAGACAACTTCCATCAGGCGCGGGTCGAACGGCGCGGGAATGATGTAATCGCGCCCGAAATTGGATACACGACCCCCGTAAGCGGCTGCCACTTCTTCGGCGACTTGTTCGCGCGCAAGGCCTGCAATTGCATTGGCCGCCGCGATCTTCATTTCCTCGTTGATCGCGGTTGCGCGCACATCAAGGGCACCGCGAAAAATGAACGGGAAGCCCAGCACATTGTTCACTTGGTTCGGATAATCCGACCGCCCCGTTGCCACGATACAGTCGGGCCGCACGGCCTTTGCGGCGGGCGGCGTGATTTCAGGATCGGGATTGGCCATCGCAAAGATGATCGGCTCCTTGGCCATCTTGGTCAGGAAGGCCGGCGTCAGCGCGTCCTTTGCCGACAGCCCGAGGAAAACATCGGCGCCGTCCAGCGCTTCTTCAAGCGTCCGTGCATCGGTCTTTGCCGCATGCGCTGATTTCCACTGGTCCATACCAGTTTCGCGACCCTGATAGATCACGCCCGACCGGTCGCACATGATGACATTGTCATGCCGCACACCCATGGCCTTGATCAGCGCTGTGCAGGCAATTGCCGCTGCCCCCGCGCCGTTGACAACAATCTTGACGTCTTTCATCTCGCGCCCGGTCAGGTGCATGGCATTGATCAGGCCCGCCGCCGTGATGATCGCCGTGCCATGTTGGTCATCATGCATGACGGGGATTTTCATCCGTTCTTTCAGCGCTTGCTCGATAATGAAGCATTCGGGCGCTTTTATGTCTTCAAGATTGATCCCGCCAAAACTGGGCTCAAGAAGGGCAACGGCTTCGATGAATTTATCAGTGTCTTCCGTCGCGACTTCGAGATCGATCGAATCGACATCGGCAAAGCGTTTGAAGAGAACCGCTTTGCCTTCCATCACTGGCTTTGACGCAAGCGCACCAAGATTGCCCAGCCCTAAGATCGCCGTGCCATTTGAGATCACCGCAACTAAATTGCCCTTAGTCGTATAATCATAAGCCGTCGCCGGA
>JAYTWA010000159.1:0-3854 GCA_043743675.1 Sphingomonadales bacterium | reverse complement strand
GTTGAAGTGCTGCGCCGCTGCGATGCGTTCGAGCGCAATCCAATCGCGTTTGCGGAGGTTTGGGCAAAGGCGGAGCGTAAAGCGCTGAAACAGATTGCCAAAGCAAAGGCGTTGCTGCCCGATGTCGAAATGCCCGATGCAGTGCTGCGCCGCGCGTCCGAATTGTGCATTGCGGTGGGGGCGGACGGGTTGCGCGGGGAACTTACGCTGATGCGGGCATCGCGGGCACAGGCGGCGCTTGATGGCAAAAATCTTGTGACGGAAAAGCATCTTGTTGCGGTGGCGCCCTTGTCATTGCGCCACCGGCTGCGACGCAATGTGCTTGACGAAACCGGATCGACCGCGCGGATTGAGCGCGCGATGGTTGAGCTATTCGGGTGATCGAAGACGCGCTGATCGCGGCGCAACTCTGCGCGATTGACGCCGGTTTGGGTGGCATGGTGTTACGCGGCGGCGATGGTTCGGTGCGCGATACCGTGATTGCGGCAATGGGACTGCCGGTGCGCAAAATTCCCGTGCATATTGATGATGAGCGGTTGCTCGGGGGGCTGGATCTGGCAGCGACGCTGGCCAAGGATCGCCCGGTCGCGCGGATGGGGTTGCTCGCCGAAGCCAACGGGGGCGTGGTCGTGGTGTCGATGGCCGAGCGGATGGACGCCGGGATCGCCAGTCGGATTGCCGCCGTAATGGACACGGGCGATGTTGTTGCCGAACGCGACGGACTGGGGCGACGGGATGCAGCGCGGTTTGTTTTGGCGCTGTTCGATGACGGGGTTGAGGATGAACGCGCGCCCGATGTGCTGCGTGAGCGGTTGGCGTTCTGGTTTGATTTGAGCGTGCTTCGCTCCAGCGAAGGCTGGAGCTTAGGAGATTACACGCAACCCTCTCAAGTTCCGGAACAAGTCTCGAGCGCCGTTGTGGTTGGTGACGAGCAACTAAGCGCCATCGCCAAAGCAGCCACGGCGTTCGGTGTGCAATCAGCACGCGGCGCATTGCTTACCTTGCGTGCTGCTAAAGCAGCAGCGGCATTTGATGGTCGAAACGCTGTAGATGATGACGATCTCATCCTTGCCATCCGTCTCGTCCTTGTTCCCCGCGCCACAAAGTTTCCGGTGCCGCAGGACGAACCCGATGCGCTGCCCGAAGATTCCGATCCCGGCGAACAAAGCAGTGGCGACGCGATGCAGCCACTGGAGGATGTTATCCTTGATGCGGTCCGCGCGACGCTGCCGCCCAATATGATTGCCGCGATTGCCGAAAATGGCCGACGCACTGCGATGAGCAAAGGCAAAGGCAGTGGCGCGAAATTAAAAGCGCAGTTGCGCGGGCGGCCCGTGGGCGTTCGAGCCGGGAACCCTCGCGGGGGCAACCGGTTGAGCCTGATTGAAACATTGCGTGCGGCCGCCCCGTGGCAGAAGCTGCGCCGCGCCCCCGGCGACACCCGCGTGCGCATTCGCCGGGATGATTTGCGGATCAAACGGTTTCAGGCGCACGCCGGGACGACAACGATTTTTGTTGTCGATGCGTCGGGGTCATCCGCAGCGGCGCGGCTGGCCGAGGCCAAGGGCGCAGTCGAGCTATTGCTTGCCGAGGCTTATGTGAAACGCGCCGAAGTTGCGCTGATTGCGTTTCGGGGGACGGCAGCGGACATGATTTTACCACCCACGCGCTCCCTGACGCGAGCGCGGCGGGCGCTGGCGGAATTGCCGGGGGGCGGGGGAACGCCCCTGGCAGCGGGCTTGGCGATGGCAGGCGAGGTGGCGGCGCTGGTGCGCGCGAAGGACCGGACACCATTCGTTGTGGTGCTGACCGACGGGCGTGGCAATATCGCGCTTGATGGCAGCGCGGATGCAAATGCGGCGCGGCGCGATGCGGAAAGTGCGGCGAAGGCGATGAATGCGCCCGCCGTCCTCATCGACATATCGGCGCGACCGCGCGAGGACGGGCGGGCGATTGCGGCGCTGATGGGGGCGAAGTTTGTGGCTTTGCCGCGCGGTGATGCATCGGGCGTCCGCGATGCCGTGAAAGAGTCATGAGCGACCGGCCCGACTGGAATGTCGAAGGCCGTGACTGGCCAAACCGCGACCACAGTCGTTTCGTAAATGCGGGCGGCGTACGTTGGCATGTGCAAGTTGCGGGATGCGGCCCGGTGCTGTTGCTTCTACACGGGACGGGCGCAGCGACGCATAGCTGGCGCGTGTTATTGCCGCTTCTCGCCGAGCATTTTACGGTGGTTGCCCCCGACCTTCCGGGACACGGGTTTACGGCATCCGGGCCGCTCACATTGCCTGCCATGGCCAAAGCAATGGCGGCATTGCTGGTCGAACTTGACATGAAACCGGGTATCATTGCCGGGCACTCGGCGGGGGCGGCCATTGGCCTGCGCATGGTGATCGACGGGCTTGTTGCGCCCGATGCTTTTGTTGCGTTGTCGCCTGCACTGCTGCCGTTTCCGGGGCTGGCCGCACAGCTTTTTCCCACACTCGCCAAGATGCTGTTTCTCAATCCCTTTGCCCCGCATATCTTTGCGCGGATGGCCGGGCCATCGCGCGAGGTTGAGCGATTCATGGGCAAAAGCACGGGATCAACAATCGATGCAGCGGGCGTCGAGAGCTATGCGCGATTGTTTCGCAAACCCGGCCATATCCGGGGCACGATTTCGATGATGGCGAATTGGGATCTGGAACCGCTGAAGCGCGATTTGCCAAAACTCTCTCTGCCAGTTTTGTTCATCCATGGCGACAAGGACACGGCAATTCCGATTGCCAAGGCGCGCGAGGCGGCGGCGCTGATCCCGGGCGTCCGGTTTGAAACGCTCGTCGGGCTGGGGCATCTTGCGCATGAAGAAGATCCCGAACATGTTGCCGCTTTGATCAGGGAGGCGTCGGAATGATCGGACAATATGCCGGACAGATCGAAGGCGCGCTGACCGCGATCATCGTCCTTGGCTTTTGCGCCTATCAATATTGGGCGACGAACCGCTCCATCGAAGCGGATAAAACTTCAGCGCGTGATACGGGGCATGCGGAAGGGGAGCATGAACTGGACAATAGGCGAGACGAAACGGTCCATTGAGAGCGATTCGTGGACCGCATCGACGCGTTCGCCATAGATTTCGGTGGACAGGGCCGACCGGGAGTAGAAGGGCGCATTCTCCCAGGTTTTTGTGACGCTCGCTTTGGTCCCACGGGTGCGGCGTGCCATGCCAAATGTGGTGCCTGGGAGCCGCGCCGACGGCGGCAAGTCGGCATCGTGCCAAACCCCCTGCCGGTCGTAACGCAGGGCCATTGCGAAATCGGTTCCGTCGCGGCGTTCGCCTTCATACATGACAGCGACTCCATCTTTCAGGTGGGCGCGCGACCATTGCCATTCGGAAAAACCCGCTTCCAAAGGTTCGCGCCCGAAATTTGAGTCGAAATAGCCACTGCCCGACCAGCTGACACCGGGCGAGTCCATGCTGACTTCGACGCGGGCGCGGGGCGCAATGGGATGCCACAAATGCTGGCCGTCTTCATGCAGGCCGAATGCGGTTTCTGAAATCTGTTCGGGGTAAAGCCGCACTTTGCCGCGCACCGAAAAGGGGATCGGGCACGCTGTTTCATGAATGTCGATAACCAGCGCGTCGCCATCCCAGTGCATGGTGCTGGGGCCGACTTGGAACGTGTCAGTGCTGCGATGGAGATTTTCCGATCCGCGCTCTGTCATTGTCCAGCGATTGCCGCGCGGGCCATAAAGCGCGACGTTGATCGAACAATGTTCTTCGGGCCGCTCGCGCCCGCTGGCTTTGTAATAGGGCGAGAATACACTCCCCACAAAGCCGATGATGGTCAGCCCGAAGCGACGGTCTGCGCTGA
>JAYTWA010000158.1:0-3079 GCA_043743675.1 Sphingomonadales bacterium | reverse complement strand
CGTAACAGCCACTGGCACATCCGTGCCAAGCGTTGCTGCGGATTGTAGCAAAGAGGTGCAGTGAGCGCAACCGTGCCCATCAGCGTGGCGGACTTCTTCATTGTCATTCTCCCCTGAGGTTATTTTTATTCGTCGAATTCGTTCAAAATTATGTCGCAAGGTCCAAGTCTGTCGAAAGCTTACCAGTCAGCGCTGCGCTCAAGGCGTCACTGTCGATGGCGTTTTCCCAGCGGGCGACGACAATCGTTGCCACTGCATTTCCGATAAAATTGGTGAGCGCGCGGCATTCGCTCATAAAGCGGTCGATACCAAGGATCAGCGCCATACCCGCAATTGGGATCGAAGGCACAATCGCAAGGGTTGTGGCTAGGATAACGAACCCCGCGCCGGTGATACCTGCAGCCCCCTTTGAGCTTATCATCGCGACCGAAACGAGCAGGATTTGATCGCCGAGCGAGAGATCGACGCCCGTTGCCTGAGCGATAAAGGTGGCTGCCAGCGTCATGTAAATATTGGTGCCGTCTAGGTTGAACGAATAGCCGGTGGGTACGACCAACCCGACAATGTCCTTGCGACAGCCGGCGCGTTCCATTTTGGCCATCAGATTGGGAAGCGCGGATTCTGACGAGGACGTGCCGAGAACGAGCAGCAACTCGTCCTTCAAAAAGACGATCAATCGCCAGAGGCTGAATCCCGCCAGACGCGCGATGATGCCCAACACGATCGCAACGAACAGGATCGATGTCAGATAGAAAGTGGCGATCAGCGCAAACAGCCCCGACAGCGCGTCGATGCCGAAGGCGCCGATCGTGTAGGCCATCGCGCCAAACACCCCGATGGGCGCGAATTTCATCACGATTTTCACGAGCGTGAACGCCACGCGATTGGCGGATTCAAGAACGGCTTTGAACGGCGCGGCAGGCTCGCCTGCCATTGCGGTCGCAAGACCGACCAGAATCGCGACGAACAATACCTGCAAAATTTCGCCGCTGGCCAATGCGCTGACCGGCGTGGTGGGGATCATGTGCATCAAGAACCCGACGACCGACTGGTCGGCAACCTTGCTGGCATATTGCGCCACTCGGCTCGGGTCGATCTTGGCAGGGTCTATGTTCATGCCAGCGCCAGGCTGAACGAGATTGCCGACGGTCAGCCCGATGATCAGCGCCAGCGTTGAGACGGCCATGAAATAAAGCATCGCCTTGCCGAAAACGGTACCCAGCTTGCCGACGCTGCTCATGCCGGCGATGCCGGTCACGACGGTCAGAAAGATGACGGGCGTGATGATCATTTTGACGATGCTCACAAAAGCATCGCCAAGCGGCTTCAATGCCGTGCCCGCGTCGGGGAAAACATAGCCGACCGTTATGCCCGCAATGACAGCGACCAGGATTTGGACATAAAGATGCTGGTACCACATGGTGCGCGGTGGACGCGCTTCCAGTCGGTCGAAAGCTACTACGGCCAAATCTAATCCCCTCTTGTTGATGATTTAAGTCAAAATCCGAACGATCCAACTAACTTATCGGGATAGTTATCCAATTGATATATATAACTATTTATAATTAAATGCTCGTATTTGCGCGGATTGTCGCCAACATTTCGCTTTCAATGTGCGGTTTTTCGCCATAGCCTCACGATGTGCCGCCCACCGAAACCCATCCCACCGAAACCCATATCGCGTGACGCGTTACTTCACCCGCATCGTCATCGTCACTGTGCTGTGCACGAGCATTTTTGCGGTGTTTGTCGTGGCCGATCGGATCGCGACCCGCGCGGCCGTTGAAAGGGAGACTGCGCGAGCCGAAGCCTCGGCTGGTTTACTGGCTTCTGGCTTTCGCCGCGAACTCGAAAAATTCCGTCTTGCTTCTGTGGTTTTGGCACAGGACCCCGATGTTGTCGCCGCGCTAGGCAGTCGCAATACGAGCGTCGTCCGCGCGCTTGATCGCAAATTTGCGCAGTTGAGCGTCGCAATGGATGCGCCTGCTGTCTACCTCATGGACGCGTCGGGCATGACCATGGCAGCAAGCAACGCGGGTTCGCCAACCAGCTTCGTGGGGTCCAGCTATGCGTTTCGCGCTTATTTCCGGGAAGCAATGCGGACGGGATATTTCGAACAATTCGCGCTTGGCTCGGTCAGCCGTCGTCCCGGGCTTTACATCGCCCGTCGGGTCGATCTGGGTCAGCAACGATTGGGGGTTACGGTCATCAAAGTCGAATTCGACGCACTGGAGGCGGAGTGGGCGAAGTCGGGCAGCATCGCCTTTGCAACCAATCAGCGGGGCGTCATTCTCGTGACCAGCGAGCCGGCGTGGCGGTTTCAGACGACCAGCTTACTGTCGACTGAAACGCAAACCCGTATCATCCAGAACCTTGAATTCGGTAACCGACCCTTGTCGGTGAACGCCCTCTTCGCGGCCAGCAAGGTTGCTCCGGCCGGCGCGCCATCTGCGTACACCCGACCGTATATCGAAGCGCTAGCGCCGGTGCTGGCGCAGTGGTCGATTCACATTCTTGCGCCGACATCCGAAGCTGTTCGCGCCGCCCAGACAGCGGCGCGACTGAATGTTGTTATTGCTCTGATCGCACTTGCTGCTTTTGCGGGCGTGTTCTTCTACCGAAATCGTGTTGCAAGATTTCGGGCTGAGCAGGTGGTCGACGAGCGGCTGCGCGCCATGAACGAGCGTCTCGTCCAAGCCAATAAACTGGCCGCGCTGGGCCAGATTGCGGCGGGTGTCGGGCATGAAATCAACCAGCCGCTTTCCGCCATTGCGGCTTACGCGCACAACGGTGTTCAACTGGTCGCGGGGGGGCTACATCAGGAGGCAGGTGCAAACCTCGCATCGATTGCGACCCTCGCAGAGCGGATCGGTAGGATCACTCGTGAACTTCGCAGTTTTGCGCGCAAGGCCTCAGGGATGACGAGCCCGATCGCAATTGGCGCCTCGCTCGACGGTGCCCTACTGCTGTTGCGTGACAGGCTAAATTTGCTGGGTGCCACAGTGACGATCAACGGCGATGCGCGGGCCACGCTCGTGGTTGCCGAGGATGTCCGCTTGGAACAGGTGCTCGTGAATCT
>JAYTWA010000157.1:0-2592 GCA_043743675.1 Sphingomonadales bacterium | reverse complement strand
CGATGGCTCCAAGGCTGCCGCCGATCAGGTTGTCGACGAAGTCAAAGCGGCAGGCGGCAATGCCGTTGCGGAATACAGCAATATCGCGACGCCTGAAGGCGGCGCCGCTGTCATCAAGGCGGCGGTCGACACGTTCGGACGCGTCGATGCCGTGATCAATAACGCCGGCATCCTTCGCGACGCGTCGCTGGTAAAAATCACCGACGAACAGTTTGACGCCGTGCTCAACGTCCATCTGCGCGGCAGCTTTTACGTTACCCGTGCCGCCTTTCCGATCATGAAGACGCAGGGCTATGGACGCTTTGTGTTCACGACGTCGGCAGCCGGTCTGTTCGGCAATTTTGGGCAATCCAATTACGCGGCGGCGAAAATGGGCCTGGTCGGTATTTCGAATGTCGTCGGAATCGAAGGGGCGAAATCGAACATTCTTTCCAACGTGATCGCGCCCGGCGCGAAAACGCGCATGACCGAAGGCATGGGGGCGATCCTTGATCTTCTGCCGCCCGAAAGCGTGGCCCCGCTTGTGGCATATCTCGTAAGCGATGCATGCTCTGTCACTCAGCATATCTATTCTGCGGGCGGAGGGCGTTATGCGCGTGTGTTCGTCGGTGTCGCGCCGGGCTGGTATCCGGAAACCGGCAACATCGCCTCGATCGACGACATCGCCGCCAATATCGGCGCGATAAATTCAACCGAAGATTATATTATCGCGCGCAACATCACCGAAGAGGCCGTCCTACTCAAACATTGATCGACAACCAGGCCGGGCGACCCAAACGCTCGGCCTGGCGATCCAGTTGAGACCGGGCGAGCGAATGACACAAGGCGGCGTCAATGGACTTTTGCAACAGTCTTCCAAGATCCCTGGCGGACCAGCTTGCCGCTCAGGCGGATCGCGCGCCCGACCGTCCATTCGTCGGCGTCGGCAGTGAGATTTTGAGTTTTGGCGAACTGCGTCTGCACAGTGATGCAATCGCCGTCGGCCTTGCGCGCGCGAATGTGAACAAGGGCGACCGGATCGCCATGATCATGAAGAACCGCATTGAATTTATTATCGCATTCTTCGCGATCGTTCGGATCGGCGCGATCGTTACACCGGTCAATATCTATTTGAAGGGACCATTTCTTTCGCAACAACTGCGCGACGCCGACGCATCGATGGTTATCGCAGACCGTGGAGGAATATCCGCAGTCGCAGCCATTCGCGGCGATCTTCCTTCGCTCGTCCGTGTCATTGCGGTCGATCCCATAGCCGAAGATGATCATGTAACCACCGCCTTTGCGGCTCTATCTGTCAAAGACACGCCGGTCCCGGAAATCGATATTGGCCCTGCGGATATTGCTGCGATCCTCTACACTGCGGGTACCACCGGGCCGCCAAAGGGCTGTATGCTGAGCCATGGCTATTACCTCGCCACTCCGCACCAGTTCTTCGAAAATGGCGTGCTTATCCCGGGCGATCGGATTGCAACCCCTTATCCGCTGTATCACGCTTCGGGAAATCTGATTGCGCTGATGGCTGCGCTCCATGGTGGTCTGGCTGTGATTTTCATGCCCGAGTTCAGCGCGAGCCAGTTCATGGCGCAAGCGACGGAGGCGGGCGCGACAGTTATTTGGGGGATTGGCGCGATGAGCGCAGCGATCCTGGCCTCTCCGGAGCAGGCGGACGACGCCGCACGTCCGTTCCGCCTTGCGATGTTCATACCAATGCCCCCGTCAGCGCAGGAGCAGTTTGAGGCGAGGTTCGGAACGCCTGTGATCGCGGAGATGTATGGACAAACCGAGTGCAGCCCGATCACCATGGCGCCAATCGACTCAACCAGGGTGCGTGGGTCGCTGGGCGTCCCGGCGAGTTCGATTGAACTGCGACTGGTTGACGCGGACGATCGAGAGGTTGCGCCCGGCGAAACCGGGGAAATCATCATCCGGCCGCGCGAACCCAATGCGATGTTCAGCGGATATTGGGGGCGGCCGCAGGATACCGTCGATACCTTCAGAAACCTGTGGCACCATACCGGTGACACCGCACGCATGGACGAAAACGGCTATCTGCACTTCATGGATCGCAAGCGCGACACCATCAGGCGGCGCGGCGTCAACATCTCGTCGGTTCAGCTGGAACAGGCGATCATCGCGCATCCCGCGATCTCCAGCGTGGCGGTGCATGCTGTGCCCTCGCCTCTGGGTGAGCAAGACATCAAGGTCTGCATCGTCGTTGGCGCTGCAACGACCGTGACCGCTGAGGAGCTGTTCGACTTCTTTCGGCGGACTTTGCCCTATTTTGCCGTGCCGCGTTTTGTGGCGTTGATGGACAGCCTTCCGGTCAATGCGCTGGGGCGAATAATGAAGCACGAATTGCGTGAGCGCGCTGAATTCACCTGGGATTTCGAAGCGTTGGGGATGGTCATCGCGAAGTCGGATCGGCGCGCGTGATGTCCTGCTGGAATATGGCCGACGGTCAACGCGTGCGCGGCCATTAACGGTGATCACACAGCATTCAAGCATAAGCGATTGGAGAGAGATATGACATTCAACGACATAGTATGCGATGTTCCCGATGAGGGTGTGTTTCGCATCCTGCAGAACCGGCCC
>JAYTWA010000156.1:0-2953 GCA_043743675.1 Sphingomonadales bacterium | reverse complement strand
CCGGTGAAGGACGCAGGCTTGCCATCGACACCAATCGGAAAACTGGGCCGTGAGTTTACCGGGTCATTGTGAATGTGCATGACATCAACAGTCTCGTTCGACCACGGATTGGTCCATTTTCTGAGCACGTCGCCGGTCTTCGGATCAATGTAGAACAACACTTCGCGGCTGACGAGGCGATACCCTTTACCGCGCTTCGGGTCATTGACGGCGACGCACTGGCGGACGTTCATGCCCTCGGCGATGAACAACAGCCGATCAGGCTCGCCCTCCACCCGCGAATATATCTTGCCCGCAAAATGATACACCGCTTGCTTGCCGTCAGCTTCACCACATTGCGTACGCTTTGAAATTTCAAAGGCGTCGGCGGGCACATTGGGGTCAAGCATACGTGCCTGTGCTGCGCCGCCCGCCAATGCAGTCGCCAGCAATAGAGCCTTTATCAAAGTCATCTGTCTCTCCTTCTAATTTATGGAACAACTTGCCTGCATCCAGCGCAGGTTGATGCCGATACGTTTTGCGTCCGGATCCGCCCAGCTATAGCTCTCGGCCCGGTCCGGCGTTTCTAGCTTGTGAATGTAAAGGACGAGGCTCGGCTTGTTCGTCCCCGTTGGCCAAACGACATTGCGCATGCGGAGGACGACGGGCGGCGCACCCGTATCAGCCCCGCCAAATTGCACGCGCCCGCCCTGATCATGCAGTTTCAGGCCCGCGGCAAAATACCAGTCATCGGAACCGTCAGGCTTCTTCATGATCTTGGGGATCGAGCCCCAGCAAGTGACCGGTCGGGCACGACGGAGGATTGTCACTATGCCGCTGGCAACAGGAAACGCAATTGCGCCGTCCTTGGTCATCGCCGCATCATGAACCATGCCGTCGACGGTTTTGCCAAAGCGATCAACGAAGCGCGACGTGCCCGATGCATCGACAGCGATACCAGTCCATGGTGCCGCAGTACGTTTCGCCTCTAACGCGAAATAAACCTCTTCCTCGTTGGTATAGGTGCCTGGCAGTAACGGCGTCTTGTTATGCGCGGCGAGCGGTGCACTCATCAGCGCCAACAGGATTATCGTCGCACGGATCATTTCGCCACTCCCATGCCACAGGGCTAGACGAAGATTTCGAAAAAGCAAATATGTCCGGACAAATTTTAGAATTGCTGTCGCAACCTGCCCTTTGCCTTTGCCCTGTTCGCATCACCAGAATCGTGACATTATAATTCCCATGCCAATCGCATCGGACATTTTCATCGCAACCATAGCCGATCATTTTGGCGCGCGCCTGATCACCGGCAGCACACCCCTTGCGCATTATGCCCAGAGCGAGGGGCACCACAGCTATGGCCCGCCCTCCGTCGTCGTTCAGCCGCACAGCATTGATGATGTCCAGCGCGCCGTTACGGCCGCTATCGCCAGCGGCCTGCCCATTATCGGCTATGGCGCCGGCACATCGCTGGAGGGCAATGCGGCGGCCATCAACGGCGGCCTTTGCATCGATTTTTCAAAAATGGACCGCATCCTCGACATTAATAGCGAAGACCTTTTGTGCGTCGTCGAACCCGGCGTCACGCGCGAAGCCCTGAATGCGGATCTGCGCGCGACCGGCTTGTTTTTTCCGGTTGACCCCGGGGCCAATGCCTCCATCGGCGGCATGATTTCGACCCGCGCCTCGGGCACAACCACGGTGCGTTACGGCAGCATGCGCGACAATGTGCTGGCGCTAAAAGTCGTCACGGCGGACGGCAAGCTGATCCGCACGGGCAGCCGGGCGCGCAAATCAGCGGCGGGTTATGATCTGACACATTTATTCACAGGCGCGGAAGGAACGTTAGGTCTGATCGTCGAAGCAACACTGCGGCTGCACGGTCAGCCTGAAAAAATCCTGGCTGCGACATGGGATTTCGAAACCGTTCAGGGTGCGGTTGATACCGTAATCGCAACGATCCAGTCCGCCGTGCCGATTGCCCGCATGGAATTGCTCGACGCCACCGCAATCCGCGCATGCAATGCGTTTAGCGGCCTGGGGCTTCCTGAAAAGCCAATGCTGTTTCTTGAATTTCACGGCTCGGACGCTGGCGTTGCTGACCAACTGGAACGGGTGCGCAGCATTGGCAATGACTATGGCGGCGGCACAATCAATTTCGCCACCGACACCGAAGACCGCAACCGGCTGTGGAAAGCGCGGCATCAGGCGCTGCCGTCGGCCCGTGCGCTGATCCCCGGTGCCGTCGTCTGGACGACTGACATTTGTGTGCCTGTTTCGCAACTCACCACCGCGATCACGCTGGTGCAGGATGCTGTTGCCAAAGCAGGGCTAACCGCACCAATCCTTGGCCATGTCGGCGACGGGAATTTTCATACCCTGTTCGTCTTGCCGCCCGGTGACAGCGCCGCATGGGAAAAGGCCAAGGCAATCAACGAAATGATGGTCGATTTCGCGTTGTCGGTCGGTGGCACCTGCACCGGCGAGCATGGCATCGGCACAGGCAAGCGTGACGCCCTGATCCGTGAACATGGCGCGGAAAGCGTGGCCGTGATGCGCCGCGTGAAGGACGCGCTCGATCCCAAGGGGTTATTCAACCCCGGAAAGATATTCCTCGACTAATCATTCTAAAAACAAAAGGGCGACCATGGAAAACCATGGCCGCCCCCAAGTCGTCAATGTCAGATAAGTTTCAGACAGTTGCGGCAATCTGAACCGACCGGCGACGACGCATTGCGCCACCAACCAGACCGAAGCCCGCGAGCATCATCATCCATGTGCCGGGTTCAGGAACCGCAGCAACAGCGGCACCACGCAGGTTCCATCCGATGGCATCAAATGCCTTCAGGTCGTTTGCCCCAATCGTGAGCGTTTCACCCAGACCAGCTGTCGGATCCATGACGCCAAGGCCAAGGTTGTCTTTCCAATGGCTTGCCTGACGACCGTCACCTTTGGTCTGCCCTGTCGAGAA
>JAYTWA010000155.1:0-2162 GCA_043743675.1 Sphingomonadales bacterium | reverse complement strand
GGCATCGAGCATCGCCGTTGTGGATCGCAACGCGCCAATGATCGCGCATATCGAAACCACAATCGCGAAAATGAATGTCGTCGAAGCGCAGGCTTTTGTTGAGGTGATCGAGGATTATCCATTCGATCACTGGCACTGGCAGCCAATGCGCGATGCGGACGGATCGGTTTTTGCCGGGTTGCTGGTCGCACGCACGACGCCGTTGCGCGAGGGTGAGGCTTTTCGTGTTGGCCGGATTGCCGAAACGGTCGAACATGGCTGGCGAGCGCTGTCGGGTGGCAAGCCGGTCAAGCCAATCAAGAAACTGGGCAAGCGGGAGCGGCGCGGCATTGCGATTGTGCTGGGTATCATCGCGCTGTTACCCGTGCGGATGACGGCGCTGGCCCCGGTTGAAGTTGTCGCTGCGCGGCCTTTTGTGATTGCGGCACCCTTTGCTGGCGTCGTCCAGCGCCTCGACATTCCGCCGAACAGTTTTGTTCGCAAGGGCCAGCCGCTCGTCCAGTTCGACGACACTAAGATGCGCAACGAGTTGGGCATCGCGACCGAGAAACTCGCCGTGGCACGAGCGCGGGTCGAACGCGCTTCGACAGCTGTATTCGGTGCGGTCGAGGAATCACGCGAAATTTCGATTACGCGCGCCGAGTTTGAACTGGCGCAGGCCGAACATGCCTATGCGACGGATATGATGACCAAGTCGCGCATCCTTGCGCCGCGCGACGGAATGGCAATTTATACCGACCGCCGCGAATGGGAAGGGCGTGCTGTTAACACCGGAGAAGCAATCATGCAGGTTGCCGATCCGGGCGATGTCTCGCTGCGCATTGATTTGCCCGCGCATGAACAGATGGCGCTGGAAGCCGGGTCGCCGGTCAAGATATGGCTCGATAGCCAGCCGTTATGGTCGCTTGATGCCAGGCTGGAACGCGCGAGTTTTCAGGCGCGGATGACGCCCGAAAATATCCTTGCGTTCGCCCTGACCGCCAAACCGATTGCCAGCAGTCCGCGCATCGGATCGCGCGGCACGGCACGGGTTTATGGCCGCTGGGTGCCGCTGGCCTATTCAATGCTGAAGCGCCCGATTTCGAGCGCGCGGCAATATCTGGGCTTCTGATCCGGTGGCATCGGTTGCGCCTGTTGAAGACATTGCGCTGCCATCGTTGCGGCAGGAATTGCGTATTGAGCGCGGTGCACCGCTGGTGACGGGCGCACCAAGCTGGACATTGTTCGATCCGGTGCGGCATTTATTTTACCAGCTTGGCAAACTTGAATTTCGCATATTTGCACTGTGGCAAAGCGGATCGCTCAACCATATCCGCGCGGGCCTTGCGGCGGATGGTGTCGCGGCGAAGGATGCTGATCTGGCGATTGGCCGGGTGCTCGATTTCTCATTTGCGAACAGCCTGACCGTGACACCCAATGGCCCATCGGTTGCGCATTTCACTGGGCAGCGCACGTTGCAGCGCAAAGAATGGTGGAAGTGGCTGGTCGATCATTATCTTTTCATTCGCCTGCCGCTGGTGAAACCGACTCCGTTTTTGCAGCGGACATTGCCGACGGTCGCGCCGCTCTGGTCGCGGACAAGTCTGACCCTTTTTGTCGCGATGGCTTTACTCGGGTTCGTGCTGGTCGCGCGGCAATGGGATGTGTTCGTCGCGTCGTTCCTCTATTTCTTCAACTGGCAGGGGCTGATCGCTTACGGGATCGCGCTCGGCGGGGTAAAAATCATCCATGAGCTTGGCCATGCCTATACCGCGACGCGGTTTGGTGTGCGGGTGCCGACAATGGGGGTTAGCCTGCTGATCATGATGCCGGTCCTTTATACCGACACGACGGCGGCATGGCGGCTGACGTCACGAAAACAGCGGATGATGATCGATTGCGCGGGCGTCGGCGCAGAGTTGATGGTTGCGTCGATTTGCACGCTGCTGTGGAGTTTTGTGCCCGACGGGTCGCTGCGTAGTGGCCTGTTCGTGCTGGCGACGACGAGCTGGATTGCCAGTCTCGTGATCAACCTCAGCCCGTTCATGCGTTATGACGGCTATTATATATTGTCCGATGCGCTGGGCGTGCCGAACCTTCAGCCGCGCAGTTTTGCGCTGATGAAATGGTGGCTGCGCGAAATGCTGTTTGATCTGGGTGAAGCGCCGCCCGAACAATTTCCC
>JAYTWA010000154.1:0-3674 GCA_043743675.1 Sphingomonadales bacterium | reverse complement strand
GTTTCCAATCGCGGTAAGCCGTTATCGACGTCAGCGTGGCATTGCCAAAACTATAGTTTAGTTCGCCCGAAACGCCCCAATCTTTGACGTCGCCGCGATAACCGATGCCAGGCGTGATAGAAACGTCGCGCTTGAACGTGTCGTCGCTGATGATGCCACCCAGTGCGCGTTCGAGGCCCGCGATGCTGTTAGGGCTAAAGATTAGGTTGCCGCCACCGACGCCGGGCGTCGAGCTTGCGACGTTCTGCGCAGGCAGAAAAGCTGCGCCGCAGCACTCTTCTTTGCGGTCAGCATAATCGCCAATAATGCGAACCGACAGGTCGTCATTGGGCTGGAACAGCAACTGCCCACGCACCAGCCAACGGTCGCGATTGTTGATCCGGCGACCCGAAACGACGTCTTTCAGAAAGCCGTCACGTTTGAAGTAGATACCATCAATGCGCGCTGCAAGCGTTTCACCGATGGGTCCGGTGATACCACCACCAACCCGTATCGCATTATAATTGCCGTAACTCGCTTCGCCAGTTGCGCCGAAATTAAACGACGGCTTGGCCGTGATGACCGAGATCAGACCTGCTGATGCGTTGCGGCCAAACAAAGTACCCTGCGGTCCGCGCAGCACTTCGATACGATCAATCGCGCCAAGTTCTGAAAGGCCAACGCCAGCGCGGTTGCGGTAAACGCCATCGACGAACGTCGCGACCGAGCTTTCGAGGCCGGGATTGTCACCAACCGTGCCGATACCGCGAATACGGGCACCGCCAGCGGCGGCTTCGGATGATGTCGATGACACGAGCAACGATGGTGACAACTGGTTAAGGGCGCGAATGTCACTCGCACCTGAGTTTGCAAGGCTCTGTGCCGTCACTGCCGATACTGCCAAAGGAATGTCCGACAGCGCTTCTGAACGACGGGTTGCCGTGACAATGATGTCGCCCGTGCTGCCTTCGTCGGCGGTTTGGGCTTCCTGTGGCACGGGTGCGTTCTGTGCAAATACCGGCGCAGCGGAAATGCAAGATAGAATCACGGGCGCAGCCGACAGCATCAAGCGAAATTTAGGCATCATTCTCTCCTCAATATGCCGGACTTTTTTTGTCCGTTCGTCATTTGGTTACCGCGATTGATGCTATGCTGCTAGCCGCGCGCCCCAAAATCGATGATTTTCAAGGGAAACGCGGCTTTTTTGCAACAGTGTAGCACGGCTTCCGTTACGGAAGCGGTTTATTTGGGGCTTAGCACCATCAGCATCTGACGGCCTTCCATGCGCGGATAGGCTTCGACCTTTGCGGTTTCGACCGTATCGGCCTGCACGCGCTGAAGCAAAACCATGCCGAGCTGACCATGCGCCAGCTCGCGGCCACGGAAACGAAGCGTAACTTTCACCTTGTCGCCATCACCGATGAACTCGAAAATCTTTTTCATTTTCGTGTTATAATCATGGTCGTCGATGTTGGGACGCATCTTGATCTCTTTGATCTCCTGCGTCTTTTGCGATTTGCGGGCGATGTTCGCCTTTTTCTGCGCTTCGTATTTGAACTTGCCAACGTCGAGATATTTGGCGACCGGTGGGTCCGCGTTCGGCGACACTTCGACCAGATCTAGGCCCAGCTCGCGCGCTGCTTCCATGGCTTCGCGCGTGAACATCACACCCAGATTTTCGCCATTTTCGTCAATCACACGCACTTTGGGTGATTGAATAAATTCATTAAAACGCGGGCCGTTGTTGGGCATAGGCGCGCCACCAAGCGGGCGGCGGATCATGGGCGGTGCTATAGTCAGGACTCCAGTTTGGTAATTATATTATCGTTTATCTAGGCGCATAGCGGGCATTGGGGAAGCCCGCCCGCACGATTTTGCGCGGGCTGTGGCAAGCAGGTGTCACTATGCAACGGCGTGCCAGCACGCCGACAGGCCAGCGACGCCCAGCAGCGAGGCGACGATACTGCGCCAAACGACCGAGCTAACACTGCCGAAAGCTTTGCTGCCCAGTAGGTTTCCGAGCCACATCGGCACAAACAGCGTGATCGCCAGCAACAGAAGATCAAGCGTCGCAACACCCAGCAGGGAAGCGGACAAGGAGCCTGCAATGGCCGTTGCGAAGAAAATCAGCATCATCGAGGCGCGCGCGACAACGGGCGTAAACGCTTCTCGAAGATAATAGGGTATAACGGGCGGGCCGGGCATCCCGGCAAAGCCAGCCAGCGTGCCTGACGCCATACCAACAATAACAGTCGCCCCTACGTTTGGCTGTCGAACGGCTTTTCGCGTCACAATGACAAGAATGAATGCGCCGATGGCCACCAGAGCAATGAGGATACGAGCAATATCGGGCGGCGTATGGCCAAGTGCCCAAAGCCCGACTGGTGTGAAAAGCACCGCAAGTCCGGCAATCGGAAGTGCGCTCGACCTATGGCTGTCCTTCATAATTATGGGAAGGCCAACTGGGCCAATCAAAAGCTGCAATAAAAGTCCGAGAACGACGGCTTTTTCAGGCGGAATGATCATGCCGAGCAACGGCACCAGAACGATGGCCATGCCAAAGCCAGTCAACCCGCGAATGTAAGATGCCCCGAACGTCATCACGGCCGCCCACGCAAATGTCGCGACAGGCAGCCCAGTGACGAGGTCGAATGCCGTCAAACGCCGCGCATGTCGGGTGCTCTCGCTTCAGCCGCAAGCATGGCCACCGCTTCGTCGAGAGCCATAATTCGCTGCCCATCCGAACCGAGCGTGCGAATGGCCACCTTGCCTTCCTCGGCCTCGCGCAGGCCGACGACGAGCAGATGTGGGACTTTGGCCAGCGAATGTTCGCGGACTTTGTAATTGATCTTTTCGTTGCGCAGGTCGGTTTCGACGCGAATACCTGCCGCTGCCAGCTTTGCCGCGACTTGTTTTGCATAGTCGTCTGCATCCGACACAATCGTTGCGACAACCGCCTGCACAGGGGCGAGCCAAAGCGGGAATTTGCCCGCATAATGTTCGATCAGGATACCGATAAAGCGTTCATACGACCCGAAAATCGCACGGTGGAGCATGACAGGGCGATGCTTTGCGCCGTCTTCGCCGACATAACTCGCATCGAGGCGTTCGGGGAGAACGCGGTCAGACTGGAGCGTGCCGACCTGCCACGTCCGGCCAATCGCATCCGTCAAATGCCATTCAAGTTTCGGTGCGTAAAAAGCCCCTTCGCCTGGCAATTCTTCCCAGCCATAGTCGTCATTCGCCATTCCGGCACGGACAACAGCTTCGCGAAGTTCGGCTTCGGCCTTGTCCCAATCCGCATCTGAACCAAACCGCTTGTCAGGGCGCAGCGCGAGCTTCACGGCATATTTGAAGCCGAAATCCTTGTAGATCCGGTCCGCCAGCGCACAAAAGGCCCGCGCTTCCTCAACAATCTGATCCTCGCGACAGAAAATATGCGCGTCGTCCTGCGTAAACTGCCGCACGCGCATCAGTCCGTGGAGCGCGCCATGCGGTTCGTTGCGGTGGCAGCAGCCGTTCTCGTAAAAGCGTAAGGGAAGGTCGCGATAGCTTTTGATTCCCTGACGGAAAATCAGGACGTGCGCGGGGCAATTCATCGGCTTGATCGCCATCAAATCGCCTTTGCCCGACAGGACGGGCGCGTCATCCTCACCACTCGGGATTTCATCGGGGACAACGAACATATTCTCGCG
>JAYTWA010000153.1:0-9899 GCA_043743675.1 Sphingomonadales bacterium | reverse complement strand
GCATTGTTGAGCTGTTGGCGAAACTTTCGCGCACCGACGCACCGGCGGTTCTCGCAGATTATCTGGACAGGCTTGCGCCTGACGAACGCTTTGCCTTTCTCAAAATGGCGATGGGAGGGCTGCGTGCCGGCGTGTCGTCGCGCCTCGCCAAGACAGCGCTAGCTAACGCGTTTGAGCTCGATGTCGAGGCGGTCGAGGAAGTGTGGCATGGCATTGCACCGCCTTATACCGTGCTGTTTGATTGGGCGGAGGGTCGTGTGGAACAGCCGACAGCGGCGGATACGCCGGTATTCCGATCCTTCATGCTCGCGCACCCGCTTGAGGACACAAAAGTCGATCTCGTTGACTATGCCGCCGAATGGAAATGGGACGGCATCCGGGTGCAGATTGTTCATGTAGCAGGCCAAACAAAACTCTTCAGCCGTACCGGCGATGATGTGACGGGCAGTTTCCCAGACGTTGCCGCCGCCGTCACAGTGCCGGGCGTGTTCGATGGCGAATTGCTTGTGCGCGGCGAGGCACAAGGCGGCGAGGCGGCAAGTTTCAATGCCTTACAGCAGCGGCTGGGGCGGAAGACTGTGTCGGCAAAAATGCTAGCGGATTATCCTGCGTTCGTCCGCGTGTATGACATTTTGTTCGATGGCACCGAAGACTTGCGTGCGCTTCCGTGGACCGAGCGCCGTATTTGCTTAGAGGCGGCAATGCCCCGCCTTGATCCCACCCGCTTCGACTTATCCGCAATCATTGAAGCAGACAGTTTTGATGCGCTTGCGGAAATCCGCGAAGGCGCGCGCGATGCCGCCATCGAAGGCGTCATGCTCAAACGCCGTGACAGTCCTTACGTCACCGGTCGTCGCGTTGGCCTGTGGTATAAATGGAAACGCGACGCGCTGACCGTCGATTGCGTAATGATGTATGCCCAGCGGGGCTCTGGCAAACGATCATCCTTCTATTCGGATTACACTTTTGGCTGCTGGAACGAAGTGGGTGAGCTGCTTCCCGTTGGCAAAGCCTATTCAGGCATGACCGACGAAGAATTAAAGATGCTCGACAAGTTTGTCCGGCAAAATACGGTCGCAAAATTTGGGCCGGTGCGCGAAGTCGAAAAAAATATGGTCCTCGAAATCGCGTTTGATTCAGTGCATTTGTCAAAACGCCACAAATCGGGCGTCGCGATGCGTTTTCCGCGCATCCACCGCATCAGGACCGACAAGCCAGCGGCGGAGGCGGATCGGCTGGAAACGTTAGCGGGGATGGTGACTTAATGAATCACACCCGCATCGGCATGAGGACGTAAAGTGCGGCGGACTTGTCATTTTCGCGCAGCAGGGTCGGTGCGGCGGCATCGGCCAAATGCACTTCGATGCTGTCGCCTTCAACTTGGCCCAAGATGTCCATCAGATACTTCGCATTAAACCCGATTTCGAAGCCATTTGCGCTATATTCGCCGGGTACTTCTTCGGATGCCGTGCCGTTTTCGGGGCTGGTGACTGATAGTGTGATTTTGTCCTTATCAAGCGCCATTTTGACCGCCCGGGTTTTCTCAGACGCGATGGTGGCCACGCGGTCCACGCCCTGCATGAAGCTCTTGGGGTCAATGCGGAGAATCTTGTCGTTTCCTGTGGGAATGACGCGCGTATAGTCGGGAAATGTGCCGTCGATCAGCTTTGACGTCAGCACCGCATGACCCAGCACAAACCTGATCTTGGTCGCGGACAGCGAGACTTGGACCGTGCCGTCCACTTCATCAAGCAGCTTGCGCAACTCGCCCACACATTTGCGCGGCACAATAATGTCGGGCATCCCGTCGGCGCCGTCGGGTTTGGCGACGGTCACGCGCGCCAGCCGGTGGCCGTCGGTTGCCGCCGCTTTCAGTGCATCGTCGGCGACATGTAGGAAAATGCCGTTCAGATAGTAACGCGTTTCCTCGGTCGAAATCGCAAAGCGCGTCTTGTCGATGATCTGGCGCAGCGTCGCGGCGGGAAGCTCAAATTTGGTCGGCAATTCACCTTCGGCAATCACCGGAAAATCATCGCGCGGCAGGGTCGAGAGATTAAACCGCGCGCGCCCCGCGTTCACCGCCATTTTGCCTTCCGCCGCGGCAAGCGAAACTTGTGCGCCTTCGGGCAGCTTGCGGACAATATCGAACAAGGTATGCGCCGAAATCGTCGTTGCACCCGCCTGCTCAACCTGCGCGTCGACCGTTTCCAAAATCTGCAAATCAAGATCCGTCGCCATCAGCCGGATGCCGCCGCCGTCAAGTGCTTCAATGAGGACATTCGACAAGATGGGGATCGTGTTGCGCCGCTCCACCACCGACTGAACATGGCCCAGACTTTTCAGGAGTGTTGCGCGTTCGATTGTCGCCTTCATGATGCGGTAAAACCCCCGGATAATCGGTCTTGATTGAGTTCGTTGTGTCATGGCGTGAAATTAAGGCTGGGGCAAGCGTTGCAAAATCGTGCGCGCTCGCGGATGGACCTTTGCCATGACACTACAGGGCCGCATTTTCATCGCACGCCACGGCGAGACTGTGTTCAACGCCGCCGGGCGGATGCAGGGGCGGACACAGGATACGCCGCTGACGCGCGCGGGCTTCGCTCAGGCGGATGCGATGGGCGCGGCACTCGCGCGGTTTATGGGCACGAAGCAATCGATCAGACTTTACAGCTCGCCCTCGGGCCGTGCACTGCAAACGCTGGCAATTGTCACCGAACATATTGGCAGCGACTGGCATGAAGCGGCGCATGATGCCCGGTTGCAGGAAATTGATGTCGGCGCGTGGGGCGGGCGGACGTATGCCGAAATCATTGCCGAACAGGGCGAGATTATGGACCGCGAGGCGTCGTTGTTCAGCGTGAAGCCGCCGGGTGGTGAATGGTATGATGACATTGCGGCACGACTGAAAGCGTGGATCGCGGACACGGCGCAGGATCGCGGCGACCGGCTTGTTATCATGCACGGCATGTCGAGTGCTATCCTGCGCGGGATATTACTCGACCTGCCCGTCGATCCGCGCTTCGGTGCGCCGATTGCCGCGAAGGTGCCACAGGGGACATTGGTGATGGTCGGCAATGGTTCGGAAACGGTCATCCATCGCGGCACCGGCCATTGATGCGGCGGTGGGCGGTTGCGCTGGTGCTGCTCGCCAGCCCTGCCATGGCCGCGCGAACCTCGCTTGGAACGTTCGATGGCTGGGGTGCATTTCGTGACGATAATCCCGTGCGCTGCTATGCCATTGCCCAGCCGGTGCGTGGTGGCAGCGGCAAATGGCGGCCCTTCGCCAGCGTCGCCACATGGCCGGGACAGCGGGTGCGCGGTCAAGTTCATATCCGGCTGGGGCGTGAGAAACTGGCCAGCGCACCCGTCACGCTAACCATCGGCAACCGGCGGTTTCAAATGGTGGCGGGCGGTGCCGACGTCTGGGCCCCCGACCCCCGCATCGACGCCGCCATCGTCGCAATGATGCGCAGCGCGCCATCGATGAGTGTGGAAACCCGTGCAAGCACAGGGGCGGGCTTTGCCGAAAGCTACGCGCTCAAAGGCGCAGCAACCGCGATGGACGCAGCGGCACTGGGGTGCGCGCGGGGGTGAAGATTGACTTTCACTGCAGATTTGAGTAAATATTTGACTATCCCGTCCCCGGTTTGCCGTCTTGAGGCGCTCGCAAGAGCAGACATCAGCTCAAGGCCGCTCCCGGGGACAATTTTTTGATCGGCGCACATGGCAACAGCAATCTTAATTGACGGGGCTTTTTTTCTTCGTCGATTTAAGCACTGCTTCCCAGATCATGATCGGGATGATTCCAAAAGCGTTGCCCACGGATTGGGCCTGCTAGTCGCTTGGCATTTAGTTCAGCGAATTGGCCCATCGCTGGTTCAGCAGCAGGTTGCTCAGCACAGCTTATTAGAAGAGTCACGACAGTTCTATCGCATCTTTTTTTATGATTGCGAGCCGCTTACCAAGCGGATGCACACGCCGCTTTCGCATAAATCTATCGACTTCGGAAAGTCGTCTGAAGCTGTGTTCCGGCTTCAGCTTCACAAAGAGCTGCAGACGCTCCGCAAAATGGCATTACGACTTGGACGATTGAACGATACATCAAGGTGGAGATTGAGTGAAAGGGCCACTGCTCGACTCATCGAAAACCCAAACAGTTTTCAACCGACTGACACTGATTTCGAAATCGATACGAAACAAAAAGGTGTTGATATGCGTCTTGGTCTGGATGTGGCCTCTCTAGCATTTAAAGGGCAAGTCGATCAGATTGTAATCGTAGCAGCGGATGCTGATTTTGTGCCTGCTGCAAAACTCGCACGGAGAGAGGGCATCGATGTCATACTTGACAGGATGGGTGACCACCGGGCGGCAGTCGATCTGATTGAGCACGTGGATGCAATCAGGGATTGTTTCCTGCCGAAGCCTGATCCGTCAGAGCCCTCATGACCCCGCACATGCCATCCCCCGGCCATATCGACCCCGTGACCGTCCCCCGCGATGCCGTCGTCCGTGCGGACGGGCGCATTGACCTGATCGGGCTGACCAAGGATGGCATTCGTGGCGCGCTTGAGACGGCGGGGATGGAGGCGAAACAGGCCAAGCTTCGTTCGAAACAACTCTGGCACTGGATGTATAATCGCGGGATCACCGACTTTGCGGCGATGACGGACATTGCAAAGACGATGCACCCGTGGCTTGCCGAACATTTCGTTGTGGGCCGCCCTGAAATTGTCCAGGCGCAGGTTTCGACTGACGGCACGCGCAAATGGCTGCTGCGGTCGCCCGACCGCCAAGATTATGAAATGGTCTTCATCCCCGACGCTGATCGGGGGACTTTGTGCGTCTCAAGCCAGGTCGGCTGCACGCTCAATTGCCGGTTTTGCCACACGGGCACGATGCGGCTGGTGCGCAACCTGACGGCGGGGGAGATTGTTGGGCAAGTGATGCTCGCACGTGACTCACTTGGCGAATGGCCGTCGTCGCAGGACGGGCGGCTGCTGACCAACATCGTCATGATGGGCATGGGCGAGCCGCTGTATAATTTCGACAATGTCCGCGATGCGCTGAACCTCGTGATGGCGGGCGATGGCCTTGCGCTTAGCAAGCGGCGGATTACGCTTTCGACGTCGGGTGTCGTCCCGATGATGGCGCGTGTGGGGGCGGAGATTGGCGTGAACCTCGCGGTCTCGCTCCATGCCGTGACCAAGGAAGTGCGCGACGAAATCGTGCCGATCAACCGCAAATATGGGATCGAGGAACTGCTGCAAGCCTGCGCCGATTATCCGCAGGCGAACAATGCGCGGCGTATTACCTTCGAATATGTGATGCTGAAGGGTAAGAACGACAGCGACGATGATGCGCGCGAGCTGGTGCGGTTGATCAAGCACTATGATCTGCCCGCAAAGGTCAACCTGATCCCGTTTAACCCCTGGCCCGGCGCGGCCTACGAATGCTCGACGCCCGAACGGATCCGGGCGTTTTCGACGCTGATTTTTAATGCCGGGATTTCAGCGCCGGTGCGGACGCCACGGGGACGCGATATTGATGCGGCCTGCGGACAGCTGAAGACGAGTTCAGAACGGAAGACGCGGGCGGAGCTAGATGCGCTGGCGGAAGAGAAAATGGTAGCTCTGGGGTGAAAGAAAGTTGACGCCGATTATTACACACCAACAAAAGATCCTCTCGGGAGTAAAGAAGCTATGCTGATCAAATCGTTCGTGGCTGTCAGCGTATTCGTTGCGCTTTCGTCGGTCGTTAATGCCCAAAGTCCAAATAGCTGGGCCGGTGATTATGTGTATGAACACAGCTACGGCGAGAATGCAGGCGGTGCTCCGATGATTGTGGAATATCGACTTCGCATCGGTAATGGCTGTCGCATTTCAGCGGACGGCTACCAAACCAATGAACGGATAATTTGTCGCGCAGTCCTTCGGCCGAATGGCTTGGTGGACGTCAATTATGTCAGTTTTAGAAATGGAGACGAAGGCCAATATACAATAGGTTCCTTCTACAAAAGCGGCGACCGGTTGTTTTCGATGTCCCAACATCAAGGAAAAATCTTCACAGGATGGGGAGTTTACTCTCCGTTCGAAAACAAGCGGCCCGTTGGACGTTTTTTTCAAAAAGTACGTTAAACGAGCCAGTCAGGTCTCTCCGCACTAGAGTTGATGTGGACCACGTTGCACCCACACCCGGCGCTTTGATTACCAGAATGCCCTCGTCCGATGCTGACTAACATCGTATCCAGGCTGCGCAGGGTCCAATCAGGCGGTATCTTGTCGATATATTCGCCGATTGCCACGCAAAATTGTTTATAATCTCCCCAACCTGCCTTGGGCTCCAATTTACTCAATCCTGCCCTCGCCAACGAATCCATAATTGGAAATAAGTTTGGTCGATGAAAATGGAGGTATTTGGATGCGAATGAGCGGTGACTGCGAGGCTTCCAATTTTGGTCAGATGCTAATTCTGACCAGCGGAAGATAGCATCCCGGATTTCGCCGACTAGGTGTGTGTGAATCTCAGCTACACTGTCGATGAGCTTTGCCGAAAACTTTTCCTCAAAACAAATCAAACTGAGCTTTTCGTCTAACTTCGATTGAGCAAGCTGAATTCCGATTGCATCTGAAAGCCCTACCCGCAAGTTTTTTCCTTTGCCAGCGCCTCGCTCTGGAGAAGCGGCATAAATTCGGCCTATGGCGGTGATCTTGCCTGCGATGACATACGGCGACGTGTGCGTGAAATTATCCCGACACGTCGCATAAAGTATTTGGTTTTCAAACGTGCCGGCGCAGCGCCGATCGTTGCAATAATGCTCCCAGGTGTGCGACCTCACAATTCCTCCTTCAGACACGATTACACGATACCGAATTGAGTCTGAGCTGCCAAATGTCGACAGCCATCGACACCGCGCAATCAATCTCCGATGAGCGCCTCATGATCGAACTCCATACCCTCCCCCTCGCTGCGCTCGCAGGCCTTGTCGGCGGCGCGATGAATGCGCTCGCGGGTGGCGGCACGTTTGCGACGATGCCTGCGCTGATTGCGTTGGGTCTGCCTTCACCCATTGCGAACGCCACCAGCAACGTCGCCCTTCAGCCCGGTGCGATGTCGGCCGCGTGGGGGTTTCGTGACGGGCTGGAGCCGCTCGGCGGGATCAGCATCCGAATACTGGCGGCGATTACGTTTGCGGGCGGGCTGGTGGGCAGTTTGCTGCTTGTCATCACGCCGACGCGGACATTCGATATTATTATTCCGTGGCTGCTGCTGATCGCTTTCCTCGTCATTGCGTTCGGCAAGGCCGCCGCGGACTGGCTGCGCACCCGGACCAGCATTGGCTTGCCGACGCTGATGATCGCGCAGAGCTTGCTTGGGCTCTACGGGGGTTATTTCGGCGGCGGCGTCGGGATTATGACCACGGCGACTTACGGGCTGCTCGCGGGCATTCCGCCGCACAAGCTGATGGCCCCGCGCACGCTGATGCTGGCGGTTGCGAATACGGCGGCGGCGATCATCTTTATCAGCTTTGGTATGGTGCGCTGGTGGATTTGCCTGCCGATGCTTGCAGGGGCTGTGGTCGGTGGCTGGGCAGGCGCGCATTATGGCAAGAAACTGTCGCCGCGCGTGATCCGTCTGTGGACGCTGCTCGTGACGGCCACGACGACCGCGGTATTTTTCATGCGAGCCTATGGTTGACGTGTAACCGGCGCGGGCGCAGTTTCGAATGGCGATGATGGAACCAACAGAGATTAAGGGCGGCGAAATGGTCAAACGGCACCGCATTTCGACGCGTGTCTGGCATTGGATCAATGCGGTCGCGATCATCGTCATGCTGATGTCGGGTATGACGATTTCGAATGCGCACCCGCATCTCTATTGGGGACAGTATGGCGCGAACCTCGACGCGAGCTGGCTTGATCCGCCGCGTTTTCCGGCTTGGCTGACAATACCGTCGACATATAATCTTGCCCTCGCGCGACACTGGCATTTATTTTTTGCTTGGGTGATGGCGGTCGGGTTTCTGGCATATCTGATCATTAGCCTGATAAACCGGCACATTGCGCGTGACTTGACGCTGAGCCGCGCTGAAGTCGCACCGCGACACTTGTGGGAAGAGATCAAGCATCACGCGACGCTGAAATTCCCCACGGGAGCAGCGGCGCTAAGCTATAATACGCTGCAGAAGATCACATATATTATCGTGCTGTTTGTGCTGCTTCCGCTGGTAATCCTGACGGGCATATGTCTGCAGCCCGGTATTTCGCCGATAACCGAATGGGCCATCGACCTGTTTGGCGGGCGAGCGAGCGCGCGGTCGATCCATTTTATATGCGCCGCTGCGATTGCGCTGTTTATCTTGGTGCATCTGTTGCTGGTGCTGCTGGCGGGGCCTTATAATGAAATCCGGTCGATGATTACGGGCAAGTTCCGCATTCCGCCGGATCGCCCGGTCAAAATTGTGGAATCGGCGGGAGAGATCGCATGAGCGGCATCCTCACGCGGCGCGCGCTGCTTGTTGGCGGCGCCGGCGCGCTGGTTTCGGGATGCGATGCGCTGGGCAACAATCCGTCGTTCCGCAAGCTGCTGAAGACCGGCGAGGACGCCAATTATGCGCTTCACCGGACATTGCAGGATCGCAACGCGCTGGCCAAAGAGTTCGCGCCGAACCAGCGTTCCCCAATTTTCCGCGCAAACGGCACGCGGATGCCGTCGGGCGATTCCTATGCGCGGCACATGGCGACGGGGTTCAACGATTGGCAGCTTGTTGTCGATGGTTTGGTTGCCCGTCCGCAAGTGCATTCGCTCGCCGCACTGAAGACGATGCCCGCGCGCTCGCAAATCACCCGGCATGACTGCGTCGAGGGATGGAGCGCGATTGGCAAGTGGACCGGCGTGCCGCTCAAGACCTTGCTCGACCAAGCCAGTGTCAGCCCGCGCGCAAATTACATCATTTTTCATTGCGCCGACCCACAATCGAACGGCACGATGTATTATGAATCGGTCGACATGATCGATGCGCTGCACCCGCAGACAATGCTCGCCTGGGCGCTCAACGACACGCTCCTTCCCATTCCGAATGGCGCGCCCTTGCGCCTCCGTGTCGAGCGGCAGCTTGGCTATAAACATGCCAAATATGTCCAGCGCATCGAAGTGGTCGCGTCGCTTGCCGGGCATTACGGCGGCAAGGGCGGGTATTGGGAGGACTCAGCGGGCTATGAATGGTATGCGGGCACATAAGTTTCGCGTGCAAAACGCGCGCGGACGCGACACATTGGCCTGACAGTTTCTGCGGTTCAGGAGCAAAATGTGATTACGGGCGGTCTTGAAGCAGCGGGTGATGCGATCACGGGCGCGGTGATCGGGCGGGCGGTTGAGCCGGATCATGGCGAACGTGGCAGTGCGGCGCACGGTGCGTGTCTCAATTGTGGTGCGGCCTTGACCGGGCCCTATTGCAATCAATGCGGCCAGGTGGCGCATGTTCACCGGACGCTGGCGGCTTACGGCCATGACCTGCTTCACGGCGTATTTCATTTCGAAGGCAAAATATGGAAAACGCTGCCAATGCTCGCGTTCATGCCGGGTGAGTTGACGCGGCGTTATGTTCACGGCGAGCGGGCTAAATTCGTATCCCCATTGGCGCTGTTTCTGTTCGCGGTGTTTCTGATGTTTGCGGTATTTGAAACCGTCGGCGGGCCTGATCTCGGCGATCCGACGAGGTCAAAAACTGAGTTCAATGTTCAAACAGGGCTTACGAAAGCAGAGGATGAAATTTCCAAGCTGACGCGACAGCGCGCTGAATTGGTTGCCCAAGGCAAGAATGTTGCCGCGGTCGATGCCAAGCTGGCGGAGGAACGGATAAACCGCAATATTGTGATTCAAATGCAGAACATGATCGAGGG
>JAYTWA010000152.1:0-1553 GCA_043743675.1 Sphingomonadales bacterium | reverse complement strand
CCGACGCCATTGTGTTTCTCGCATCGGATGCGTCGCGGTTCATGACCGGCACCGAAATCGTGGTGGATGGCGGCTACAGCATCGTGTGATGCCATAGCCCACCGCCACGCGGATCAGATCCGTTCAATGAGCGTGGCGGTCCCCATGCCCCCCCCGGTACACATCGTGACGACCGCAGTGGCAAGATCGCGGCGTTCAAGCTCGTCAAGTGCGGTCATCAGCAAGGTCGGCCCGGTCGCCCCGATCGGATGGCCAAGCGCGATCGCGCCGCCGTTGACGTTTACCCGGTCAGAATCAATTCCGGTGTCCTTCAGAAATTTCAGCGCAACCGCCGCGAAGGCCTCGTTTACTTCCCACAGATCGATGTCGGACATCGCGCGTTTTGCACGCTCCACGCACCGCCGCGCCGCTGCGGCAGGTGCGGTCAGCATGATGACCGGTTCCGATCCTACCGCCGCTCCCATGACGATACGCGCACGCGGCTTCAGCCCATGGGCGCGGGCATAATCGGGTGAAGTGATCAGTATGGCAGCGGCGCCATCGACGACACCCGAAGCATTGCCGCCGTGGTGAACGTAGTCCAGGCGATCCACCTGCGGATAAGTTGCCAGGCACATCTGCTCAAAGGTCGTGTCATAGCCGTCAAACTGGGTCTGCCCCAGCGCGACGAAGGCGGGCTTCAACTTCGCAAGAGACTCCGCCGTTGTCCCCGGGCGCGGATGCTGCTCATGATCGAGGGCGATCGTGCCATCGTCGTTCAGGACGGGAATGATACTGCGATCGAACCGCCCGGCAGCGATCGCCTCGCCCGCGCGGCGCTGGCTTTCTGCCGCAAAGGCATCGCAATCATCGCGCGAAAACCCTTCGATCGTGGCAATCAGTTCGGCCGAAATACCTTGCGGGACGATTGCAAAACGCTCCCGAAGACTGGGGTTCCCGCCGTCGAGCGTCATTCGGCCCGACGTCGGATAATGCGACATCATTTCGACCCCACCGGCAACAACGCATTGATAATGGCCCGCAGCGACGGACGCGGCGGCGAAATTGACCGCTTGTTGGCCCGATCCGCAGAAGCGATTCATCGTCACGCCGGGAACTTCGACCGGCCATCTGGCATCAAGCACGGCCATGCGCGCGACATTGTGATCATGGGTTCCCTGCGCGAGTGAACATCCCATCACCACATCATCGACTGTGGCTGTATCGAGCTCGGTCCGTGCGGCCAGTCCGTTGAGCACTCCGGCCAGCAGATGCTGGGGATGAAAATGGTGCAACGCCCCATCGGGGCGTCCCTTGCCACGCGGGGTTCGCGCCGCATCAATGATCCAGGCTTCTGTCATTTTCAACTCCGAAAGGAATTTGGGAGACGCGTTACCGCCCGTTGAGACCGGCGATGTGCGAGCGATTCGCTGTTTCAAGCGCGATTGCCGCCATCGCATCACGGTGGCGCGTCATCTGCGCGACACGTTGCCCACCGGCTTGCTTGTCGCGCTCGATGTGGCTTTGCGACATGACAGCGAGTTTGAACCACGCGAGTATCTTGTAATAGTCGA
>JAYTWA010000151.1:0-6314 GCA_043743675.1 Sphingomonadales bacterium | reverse complement strand
GGGGCCTATTTTACAGGTCGGACCATCGGCGGCCCGAAAATTGCGCCGTGGATCAGCCCTTCGAAAACATGGTCTGGTCTTGCTGGCGGTATGGTTGCCGCGGGCATTGGCGTCACGATTGTTACGGCAATCGGTTTTGATTCGCCTTTAAGTTTGATAATGGAATTTTTTTTGGGCGCTGCATTTGCGATTATTGCGCAAGTTGGAGATTTTCTCGAAAGTTTCATAAAGCGACGTGCGGGCGTCAAGGATAGCGGTACCTTGATTCCCGGCCATGGTGGCGTTCTTGACCGGATCGACGGTTTGCTTGCTGTCGTCTGTGCTTATGCTGCCTTTAGCCTGTTTACGGCTTTGTTTGGGAATTGGGCATGACCAACCGCCGCACCGTATCCATACTCGGCGCGACCGGATCTGTGGGATCGTCGACCCTGGACCTTATCCTGCACGCGTCCGATCAGTTTGAAGTCGTCGCACTTACGGCGCAGCGCGATGTTGCTGGACTGGCAAAGGCCGTGCGCGCAACAAATGCGAAACTAGCTGTCATCGGTGATGCGGCGCTTTTCAACGATCTGAAAGCAGCCCTCGAAGGGACCAATACTGAAATTTCTGCGGGACCCGAGGCCATCATTGATGCTGCACGCCGCCCCGTTGACTGGACGATGGCGTCGATTGTTGGCTGTGCGGGGCTGCGCTCGACGATGGCAGCGCTTGAGGGCGGATTGACTGTGGCACTTGCGAACAAGGAGTCGCTCGTGTCAGCCGGCGCGTTAATGACAAAGGCGGCGGCGGCCTCGGGTGCGTTGCTGTTGCCCGTTGATTCTGAACATAACGCAATATTCCAGTGCCTTTCAGGTAATCCCCACAAGCGCGTGCGCCGCATTGTCCTGACCGCGAGTGGCGGGCCGTTTCGCACCTGGTCCCGCGAAGCCATGACGTCAGTAACGCCCGAAGTCGCCGTCAAACACCCCAATTGGTCGATGGGCGCAAAGATTTCGGTCGATTCAGCGACGCTCATGAACAAGGGCCTTGAAGTAATCGAAGCGCATTATCTGTTTGGTGTCGAAAGTGCGCGGCTCGATATTCTCGTTCATCCGCAATCGGTCATTCATTCGATGGTTGATTATGTCGATGGATCAACTTTGGCGCAGCTTGGTTCGCCTGACATGCGTATTCCGATTGCATCGACATTGGCTTGGCCCGACCGGATGGAAACCACGGCAAAGCCGCTTGATTTGGCGACAATCGGACGCCTTGATTTTGAACAGCCTGACCCGAAACGCTTTCCATGCCTGAAGCTCGCCCGTGATGCACTGGAAACGGAAGGTGCACGCCCCGCCGTGCTCAACGCGGCCAATGAAATTGCTGTCGCCGCGTTTCTCAACCATCGTATAGGGTTTCTGAGTATTGCCGACGTTGTGAAGGCCGTGCTCGACCGCTATGATCCGGCAGCTCCGGCGTCGATTGAAGACGTCCTTGTCATTGATACCGAAGCGCGTGCCGTTGCCACGCAGGCCATGAAAGAATTTGCAGCTTGATCGAAACGCCCTCCTTTCTCTGGACGATCCTGTTTTTCGTTCTCGCGATTTCGCCACTCGTGTTTATACACGAGATGGGGCACTACTTGGTTGGGCGCTGGTGCGGCGTGAAGGCCGAAGCATTCTCCATCGGCTTTGGTCGCGCCATCGCGAAGTGGACTGACAAACGCGGGACTTCGTGGCAGATCGGATGGCTCCCGCTTGGAGGTTATGTTCGCTTTGCAGGGGACATGGGTGTATCGAGTCAGTCGGATCCGAATTGGCTCAAGCTGCCGCCTGAAGAACGTAACCAGACGTTCCAGTCCAAGGCGCTGTGGCAACGGACCCTGATCATATTGGCAGGTCCAGTTACAAACTTTCTGTTTGCAATCATCGTGTTCATCGCGCTTTTTGGCAGCATAGGCGAGCCGCGCACGCCGCCTGTTATTGCGGTGATCGAGCGTGGATCAGCAGCCGATGTGGCCGGCCTGAAACTCGGCGATACGATTACGGCTGTTGACGGGGCCAGCATCACGACATTTGAAGATATTGCACGACTCGTTTCAATCCATCCAAACGAACGCCTTGTCATCGGTATCGAGCGGGCAGGACAGGCGATAAAACTTGCCGCCACGCCGCGCGTCGATATTCTTAAAGACCGCTTTGGCAATGAAATGCGTCGTGGTCTTTTGGGGATCGGTCCCGCGAAGCGCATTTATATAAAGCCACCATTGATCGAGCTACCCGGCGCCGCAATTCGTTTCACAATTGGTTCAGTGCAGACGATGGCAACGACATTGTGGCAGGTCGTGTCCGGCGCGCGATCAATTAAAGAATTGGGCGGGCCTGTTCGTATCGCAAAAATATCAGGAGAGCAGGCAACTCTGGGGCCAATCGAGTTCCTGTGGCTGATGACAATGATCTCGATTAACTTGGGGTTCATCAACTTGTTGCCAATTCCAATGCTCGATGGTGGCCATTTGCTTTTTTATGCCATTGAGGCGGTGCGACGAAAACCGGTTCCGTCTGCAGTGCATGAGTGGGCGTATCGTTCAGGATTATTCGCGCTTTTGCTGTTCATGGTCGTCGTCACTGTGAACGATCTTGCGGGATTAGGCCTCTGGCGTGGCATCGCCGGGTTGATCGGATGATCCGCATCGGGCAGGGCAGCGCGCAATCATTGTTAATATCGAAGGGCGGTCTCCGCGTGACAGTTAAAAAGCCGACGAACAGCCCCAAACGACATCTGTCGCTCTTGATGATCGGCACCATGCTGACGGGCGTGCCCTCGCTCGCATTGGCGCAAGCTGCACGTCCGACGCTAATGGCCCCTGCCGCACCCGCGCCTGCGCCCGAAACGGATGGCGGAACGATTAAGTCGATTGCCGTCACAGGATCGCAACGGATTGAGGGCGAGACTGTTCGTTCCTACGTTCGATTGCGTGCGGGCGCGGCGTATACACGCGAAACGCTTGACCAAGCGTTGCAGGATTTGTTTGCGACCGAGCTGTTTGCCGACGTCCAGATACGTGATGAAGAAGGGGCATTGACGATAATCGTCAAGGAAAACCCGGTTATCAATCGCATCGTTTTCGAAGGCAACAAGCGCGTCAAGGAAGAGAAGCTTGGCAAGGAACTGAAGCTCGCGCCGCGCACGATTTTTACGCGGTCCAAAGTTCGCGCCGACATCGCACGGATCATCGAGCTGTACCGCCGTCAGGGCCGCTTTGCCGCAACAGTTGAGCCCAAAATGGTCATGCTCGACCAGAACCGCGTCGATATTGTCTACGAAATCAGCGAAGGCCCGAAGTCAAAGGTCCGCCAGATCAACATCATCGGCAATGAAGTGTTCGGTGACGGTCGTCTGCGCGGGGAAATGGTCACCAAGCGTTCACGGTTTTATCGCTTCTTCTCGTCGAATGACAGTTATGATCCAGATCGCTTGGCCTATGACCAGGGCAAGTTGCGGCAATTTTATCTGACAAATGGCTATGCCGATTTCCGTGTTGTGTCGGCAGTGGCCGAACTGACCCCTGATAAGCGCGATTTCATCGTAACCTATGTCGTCGAGGAAGGTGATCGCTATAAATTCGGTGACGTGAATGTCGAAAGTGACCTGCGCGATTTCAAACCCGAATTCATCAAGCCGCTGCTGCCGATGCAAAAAGGGCAATGGTATAATGCGAAGCAAGTTGAGGACACGGTTGAGAGCGTGACGCAAACCGCCGGTTTGCTGGGCTATGCATTTGCGCAAATCGACCCGCAGTTTGAACGCGACAAAGACACCAAGACGATGAACATCACGTTCCGCGTCGCCGATGCCCCGCGCGTTTATGTCGAGCGCATTGACATCAACGGCAACACACTGACGCAGGACAAGGTCGTCCGCCGCGAATTCCGTGTCGCTGAAGGCGATGCATTCAATGGTATTGCCATCAAGCGGTCACAAGAACGCATTCAGAGCCTCGGTTTCTTTCAGGAAAAGTTAGAAATTTCCCAAAAGCAGGGTTCGGCGCCCGACCGCGTTGTTCTCGAAGCCAATGTCGAAGAAAAATCGACGGGTGAATTACAGCTGTCGGCAGGGTTCTCAAGCCTCGAACGCTTCATCGTCAACGCATCGATCCGCCAGCGTAACTTCCGCGGCAAGGGACAGGAGCTGCGCGCCTCGGTTAACTATTCAACCTATTCGAAGTCCGTTGAGCTCGGCTTCACCGAACCTTATTTCCTCGACAAGAATATTGCGCTTGGTGGTGATATTTTCCGCAAAGATTATAACTCGTTTAACTTCGGCGCCAATAATCAGCGTCAGACAACCTATCAGCAAGTAACGACCGGTTTCCAGCTGCGCATGGGCGTTCCGATAACCGAATATTGGTCGTTTGCGGCGCGTTATGGCCTCAGTCTGGACAATGTGTCGCTTGATCGCTCGACATATTATTTCGACAAAAATGGCGATGGCAAGTTTGGTGATGATGAATGCGATGAATTTGTCGCTGGTCGTTACCTCTGCGATTCACTTGGCAAGCGAACAACATCATCACTTGGTTACAGTCTAGTTTTCTCGAATCTGAACAATAATATCCGTCCTTCGCGTGGCCAACGTATGGTTTTCAGTCAGGATTTCGCCGGCCTTGGCGGCAACGTCAAATATCTGAAATCGCGCATTGATGCGGCGAAATATTGGGATTTGGGCAAACGCTTCATTTTCTCGATCAGTGCCGAAGGTGGACTTGTCGTGCCGCTTGGCAAATCGACCGGTGCCAATATTGACAAAGTTCGTCTCACCGATCGCTTCTTCCTTGGTGAACCACAAATGCGCGGTTTTGACATTCGCGGTGTGGGGCCACGGGTCCTTCGCCAGCGTTATGACGTAACGACGGGCAAGTTGATCACGACCAAAGATCAAACAACGGACGATGCCATTGGTGGACGTGCTTATTATCAGGGTCGCGCCGAAGTTGAAATTCCGCTTGGATCGGGCGCCAAGGAACTCGGGTTGCGGCCGTCGGTTTTCCTCGACGTCGGTGCTGTTTTCGGCGTGACACAGCCAAATCTACTGACACTTGCCAACACCTTTACAAATTCGGTCGGGGTGATACAGTCTGTCTGTCGGAAAAATGTTGATGGAACACGGCGCTTCGCCACGACGGCTTTGCCATGTGATGTTCCAAGGACCGGGAACGTCGGAACCGAACAGGACATCGCCCCCTTCAACGAATCCTTTGTCGGCAACAGCGCAAAGCCGCGTGTCGCCGTGGGCTTCGGTGTTAACTGGAACTCGCCATTTGGCCCTTTCCGTATCGACATCGCCAAGGTTCTTTTGAAAACTGAAGGCGACCAGACGAAAACATTCACATTCAACGTAGGAACACAATTCTGATGAAAACGATATTCAAAGCAATGTTGCTCGCCGCAGCGCCAGTTCTTGCCATGCCAGCGATCAGCCATGCCCAAGCTGTCGAAGGCATTGCCGTCGCGGATATTCAGGGTGCCGTGCAGAAATCAGCAGCATTCATCACCGCAATGGGCCAGATGAAGACGACTTATGCCGCACAGATTACCGCATTCGAAACACGCTCGAAAGCGCTTCAGGCCGAAATCGCGCCGTTGGTAACTGCATTTCAGGCAGCGCAAAAGGCAAACACGCCACAAGCCACGCTGCAAACGCAATATACTGCTATCCAGGCCAAACAGCAGTCCGCGCAAACTGAGTTGCAACGTCTCTCGGCGCCGATTGCGCGTGCACAAGGGTATGTCGAAGAACAGATTGGCGCTAAGCTCGACGTCGCAATCAAGGCCGCCATGGTTGCGCGTAAGGTGAATCTTGTGCTGTCGCCACAGGCAACTATTTCCTATCAGCCATCGGTGGATATTACCGACGCGGTCGTTGCCGAACTGAACCGAAATGTGCCGACCGTTGGCATCACGCCACCAGCGGGTTGGCAGCCAGGCGGGCAGGGGGCTGCGCCTGCTGCAACCGCACCGGCCGCGCCACGGCCAACGACGCCAGCGCCGACTGGCCGCTAAGTGGAACTCGACATTCGGAAGGTGATGGCAGCATTGCCGCATCGCTTTCCGATGTTGCTCGTTGATCGTGTCGAGGAACTGGTCGTTGATCAGCGCATCGTCGCGATCAAGGGCGTGACGATCAACGAACCGTTCTTTGCAGGGCATTTCCCGGGCCGTCCGATCATGCCAGGCGTGCTAATTATTGAGGCTTTGGCGCAGGCCGCTGGTGTCTTGGCAGTTGAATCGCTTGGCCTCGCGGGATCGGGTAAGCTGGTGTATTTCATGGCGATC
>JAYTWA010000150.1:0-2260 GCA_043743675.1 Sphingomonadales bacterium | reverse complement strand
TCGCCGATGCCGCCCATTTTTGCGCCGCTTTCGATGAAGTGAACGTCGATGGCGGTGGGGCTGTCGGCCATTTTGAGAATGGGGTAATTGTCGAAGTTGGTCTGGACAACAGCACCTTTTTCAATGGTGATCTGCTCGCCAATGGCAGACGATAGCCCCATTATGATCGCACCTGCGATCTGCCCTTCAGCATTCTTCGGGTTCACGGTCGTGCCGCAATCGACCACGGCCCAGACTTTGCCGACTTTGGGCCGCCCGTCAGCGCCCATACTTGCTTCGACGACATGCGCGGCGATGGTGCCGAAACACTCGACAATCGCAATTCCGCGTCCCGTTCCCGAGGGCAGCGGTGTTCCCCAGCCTGCACGTTTGGCGACAGTCTCTAGAACCGTGCGTTGACGCGATCCGGATTCGAGGTGATCGCGGCGGAACTCAAACGGATCTTTCCCTGCTGCTGCTGCCAGTTCGTCCATAAAGCATTCATTGAAAAAGCCGTGCTGGCTGGCGTTGACGGACCGCCAATAGGCGTTGACCTGATTCGAGATATATTCGTGGTGGCGGATGTCGACGGCGGGGATTGTATAGGGCACGCCAGCTTCTTTGCCGCCGTCATCCTTTTGCGCATAGTCCGATGTCCACGCCGCGATATTGCCGTCTTTGCCAAGGGCCGCCTGCAGCCGCGCCGACACTTGCGGGCGATAAGCGCCATGTGACACATCCTGCTCACGGCTCCAGATCAGCTTGACCGGATAGGGCACTTGCATTGCGATTTTGGCAATCTGGCCAATGATCTGGCTGTAGGGCGGGAAGCGCCGCCCGAATCCGCCGCCCATGATCATCGGGTGGAACATCACATTGGTGACATCCAGCCCCGCCGCTTCGGCGAACATTGTCCGCGCGCCAAGTGGATCTTGCAGCCCGCCCCATATATCCAGTCGCCCATCCTTTGCATGCGCCACCAGCGCAAACGGCTCCATTGTCGCTTGGTGGAGGAAGGGCGCTTTGTAGTCAGCAGTCAGCAGCTTGCCGCCCTCAGGTGCTGCCAGTTTCGCGCCTGCAGCGTTCAGCTTGGCTTGCGCATCAAAAATGGATTGTGTGCTCAGCGCGCCATGTCCGCCATCAGTGAACTTCGGAGCCAGCGCGGCAATGCCTTTGCTCGCTTGCCAATATCCTTTGGCAATGACGACAACCGCACTCTCAAGATTGATGACTTTCTCGACGCCCGCCACCGCGAGCGCAGGCGCGTGGTCAACAGACGTCAGCTTCCCGTCACGCACGGGCGCCATCATGATCGTCGCGACCCGCATGTCGGGCAGCGTCATGTCGATGCCATACACGGCGCTGCCATCAACTTTTGACGGGATGTCGAAACGCGCTGTGTCCTTGCCAATGAATTTGTAATCCGCGCGCGCTTTCAAGGGCGGATTGCTGTCAAGCGACCGGCCCGCCGCGGCTTCGGCAAGTTCGCCGTAACGCATCGTTTTGCCTGTCTTGGCATGGCGAACAACGCTGTTCGCTGTCGTCAGTTCATTTGCAGGCACGCCCATCCGGCTCGCGGCTTCGGCGACGAGCGCCAGTCGCGCGGCAGCACCGGCTGCCCGCATCCCATTCTGTCCGGTAAAACGAATGGCCGATGATCCGCCCGTAATCTGCATGTTCATTGACCGCGCCATGATACCCATCAGCGACGCAGGCATGGCATCGATCACGCCCGGCTGTCCCGACATGTCACCGACGAAACCACGCACCACGGCGGCATTGGCAAAGGACGGATCAGCGGGCGCATTCTCCACCTTGATCTTCGCCCATTCGGCATCAAGTTCCTCGGCAACCATTTGCGCCAGCGCCGTCTGCGACCCCTGGCCGATGTCAACATGCGGCGAATAGATGGTGATGGTGTCGTCCGCGCCGATCTTGAGCCAAGTCAGAAAGGACCCTTCACCCGGTTTGGTTGTCAGGCCAACGGCGCGCTTGCGGACGCCACTGTCAGTCCAGAGGACGCCAAAGACGCCCGCACCGGCAACCGCAGCGCCCCCAATAAGGAACGCGCGGCGCTTGACGCCTTTGCGCTTGGTCGACGCGGTGTCGAAGGTTGCGGGGTCGAGCGTTGGATTGTCAGCCATGTCGTCTCTCCCTTACGCTTTTACAGCAGCATGGATCGCCGCGCGGACGCGGGGATAGGTACCACAGCGGCAGATGTTGGTCATTGCGTCGTCGATTTGCGCATCGGTCGGGGCTGCGCTTTTTTTCAGCAGCGCAA
>JAYTWA010000149.1:0-2419 GCA_043743675.1 Sphingomonadales bacterium | reverse complement strand
CTCCGCGCCGGTCGATGATCCATCCGTTGTTTGCATCTGGCCAGCTGCATCGGACGGCGCACACATAACCAATATGGTTTGTTTTGTCAAGGGGTTTCTTGGGTTCTCTTATTCCCCTCTCCCCTGAAGGGAGAGGGGAAGATTGAGCTAGACTGCTTTTGCGCTGACAATTTTGCCCGGCGTGCGCGGAGGTTCGCCTTTGGGCAACGCGTCGACTGCATCCATGCCCGATGTCACTTCGCCCCAGACAGTATATTGACCGTCAAGGAAGCCGGCATCGTCGAGGCAGATGAAAAACTGGCTGTTTGCACTGTTGGGCGATGACGAGCGCGCCATCGAGCACACGCCGCGCGCGTGCTTTTCACGGCTGAATTCAGCTTTCAGGTCCGGCAGTTTTGATCCCGACATGCCGGTGCCCGTCGGATCGCCGCCCTGTGCCATGAAACCATCGATGACGCGGTGGAACACAACACCGTCATAAAAGCCGTCATTGGCCAGTGTTGCAATCCGTTCAACATGGCTGGGCGCAAGGTCGGGGCGTAGTTTGATGGTTACTTCGCCAGTGTCCAGTGTAAGTGTCAGAGTGTCGGCCACGCGTGAATTCCTTTTGCAGATTCGTAGATTTAGTCGGCGCGTCTTTAGGATGACTCGGTCCGTTCGCGCAACAAAATGCGAAACGCTGGCATTTTTGTTACGAATCTGTTATGCCATTCGCTGAGCAAGTGGTTTCCCTTACGGCAACCCTGTGGAGTATCACCCAAAGGCCCAAGCAAATCGTTGTTCAATGTTGCCCTGCACCATCATATGGTGCGGTTTCAATGACAGCACGCTGATAGGGCCGGACATGAAAGGTCGATGAATGGCTTCGAGCGCACTGATTTTCGATGTTGGCGATTACGTCGTTTACCCAAAGCATGGCGTGGGTCGTGTGATCGAATTACAGCAATCCGAAATCGCGGGCATGGCGCTGGAGCTTTACGTTCTCCGTTTTGAAAAAGAGCGGATGACACTGCGCGTACCGACCAACAAGGCCGAAGGTGTCGGCATGCGCAAGCTGTCGTCGAACAAGCAGATGGATGAAGCGCTCGACACGCTCAAAGGCAAACCGCGCGTCAAGCGGACGATGTGGTCGCGCCGTGCACAGGAATATGAAGCCAAGATCAATTCGGGCGACCTGGTATCGATTGCCGAAGTGGTCCGCGATCTGTTTCGTGCCGAAGACCAGCCCGAGCAAAGCTATTCCGAGCGGCAGATTTTCGAAGCGGCGGCATCGCGTCTGGCGCGTGAACTGGCTGCAATGGAGCAAGTTGACGAGCCAACGGCGCTGGTTAAGTTGCTCGACATCCTGCGCGCATCGGCAGCGATTTATAACAAGCCTGCTGCTTAGCGCTTGCATCGTCCGAACCTCTGCTGTATTGGTTAGATAATACAGAGAAGGTTTGTCGATGCGTACGATCTGGATTGCTCTTCCCCTCTTGGCGCTTGCAGGCTGTGGCACGGCGAACAGTGAGTCGCGCGATGCGGGTCCGTATGGTTCGCGCAGCTTTGCGGTTGGCACTTTTAATGCCGTGAGCCTTCAGGGATCGGATAATGTGCGCATCGTCCGTGGCCCCGCCGTATCGGTTGTTGCCAACGGATCAAAAAGCGTTCTCGACAAGCTCGACATCCGTGTCGAGGGATCGACATTGAAAGTCGGGCGCAAGCGCCAAGGCTGGGGCATGAGCTGGAAGCGCGATAATGATGCGGTGATTACAGTCACACTACCGTCGATCGCGGCGGCTGAGGTGGCAGGATCGGGCGACATGATGCTTGACCGTGCCGACGGCGCGTCATTCAACGGATCGGTTGCGGGATCGGGTTCGTTGCAGATTGCGGCAGTGGCGGTAAAGCGCGCTAAATTGTCGATTGCGGGATCGGGCAACCTGATGGCAGTGGGCGCATCCGAAGACAGCGCGTTTTCAATCGCGGGGTCGGGCGACCTGGACGCGGCCAAATTGCAAAGCCGCCGCGCCGATATTTCAATCAGCGGATCGGGTGATCTGTCCGCCGCCGCCAGCGAGAGTGCGGCAATCTCGATTGCGGGGTCGGGCAATGTCACCGTGACAGGCACCGACAAATGCGCGATTTCCAAAGTGGGATCAGGCGAGGCGCGCTGTTCGCGATAACACCGCGCGGCCATCAATGCCTGAAGTGGCGCATTCCGGTGAATACCATTGCCAGCCCCGCCGCGTCGGCAGCAGCAATCACTTCGTCGTCGCGGATTGATCCACCGGGTTGAATGACGGCTGTTGCGCCGGCTTCGACGGCGGCAAGGAGGCCGTCTGCAAACGGGAAGAACGCATCGGACGCGACGGCTGAACCGATGGTGCGTGGGGCGTGCCAGCCTGCTTTTTCTGCTGCATCCTTGGCTTTCCAAGCG
>JAYTWA010000148.1:0-2311 GCA_043743675.1 Sphingomonadales bacterium | reverse complement strand
TCGAGGCGCGCGAGTCTAGCTGCGAGCAGGGTTTCGTATACACTCTCATACAGGCCCGGCCCCAAGTCCCGGTGGATTGCGATTGCAGCATCAAGCACGTGACCGGTCACGATGTCGATGTCGAGTTTCGCGCCCTCCGCTTCTCCGCAGCTCCGCGCGAAAAAATCTTGCTCTGAGCTAGTCACGCCAGCTCCGGTCGATTTTGTCCACGCGGCGGACCATGGCTTCGAATTCGGCGCGGCCTGACCCGCCGGGAATTGCGGTCTGGTGCATGTCGCGCTGGTGCACGGCAATCACATCGCTTCCCACCGAAATCGGCGTGCCCATTGACAGCGTCGCAAGCTGATGTTCGCAGGCACGTTGCAGCACCCAATATTTGATGAAGGCATCGGGCAGCGTTTTGCCCATGACCACCGGCCCGTGATTGCGCAGCATCATAATGCGTTTGTTGCCGAGACTTTTGAGCAGCGCCGGCCCTTCATCGTCACGCACCGTCACCCCTTCGAAATCATGATAGGCAAGCTGGCCGATGAGATTGCAGGCGTAGAAATTGACGGGCTGCAATCCGCCTTCGAGCGAACAGACCGCAACGGTTGCCGTTGTATGCGTGTGGATGATCGCATGGGCATCGGGCAGGTGGCGGTGAAAAAGGCTGTGCTGGACAAAGCCCGCGCGGTTCACGTGCCACGGGTTATCCGCGTCGAGTTTATTGCCGTCGATGTCGACTTTGACGAGGCTGGATGCCGTCACTTCGCTGAAATGCATGCCGTAAGGATTGATCAGGAACGCGCCGTCTTCGTCGAGCTTCACGGTTATGTGGTTGAAAATCAGTTCGTCCCACCCGAACATCGCGAAAATGCGGTAGGCGGCGGCAAGCTCCTGCCGCGCGGCCCATTCACTGTCGGGCATCACGTGGGTTTTTAATGCAGTTGCCATGTCATCCTCCGGTCCTATCATGCGTAACCAATCGAGACGCTTTGGGCAAACCAAAGCAACAATCCGGCGCAGGGAGCTTATGATGCAGGCCAAGGGTTTCATGCTGGCAGCGCTCACCCTGTTTGCCGCGCCGATTGCCGCGATCAGCAGTGGCGCGCCGCAAGTCGTGCTGGCAACGCCGGGATCGGCGGGGACCAATGGCGGAGCGATCGAGCGCTTTACCATGCGCTTCTCTGAGGCGATGGTGCCGCTGGGCGATCCGCGCGCGACGCCGCCCGCAACGATGAAATGCCCGGTCGGTTCAACGGGGCGTTGGGTCGACCCCCAGACATTTGTGTTTGATTTTGAAAAGGCACTGCCCGGCGGGATCAGCTGCACGGTGGACCTGAATGGTGCACTCGCGAGTGTTCGCGGTGTTGCGGTGACGGGCGCGCGGACGTTTACAATTGACACTGGCGGACCATCGGCGCGGGCTGTGCTGCCTGGCGGTTACGGCGACGATATTGAGGAGGGGCAGGTTTTCCTTGTCGCCACCAACGTCGCGCCGGCGCCGCAATCGGTTGCCGCCAATGGCTATTGTGCGGTGGACGGCATTGGCGAGAAAATCGCGCTGGACGTGATGAAGCCCGAGGTTGTGACGCAAGTTGTCGAGGGGTTGGGGCCGGACAACTGGAATTTGCGCAATTTCCTTGAAAGTGCGGGGCTACCGCAAACGATGCCTGCGAGTGCAGCGGACAAGGCAAAGGCTTTGTCGACAGTCGTTGCCGTCAAATGCCGTCGTCCGCTGGCACCGGGACGCGACATGGCGCTGGTGTGGGACGCCGGAATTGCCAGTGCGGACGGGCGCACAGCAGCACGGGATCAGCGATTCGACTTCACCGTGCGCAAAGCGTTTGCCGCACGGTGGGAATGTTCGCGCGTCAATCCGCAAGCCGGATGCAATCCGGTCAGCGATGCGCAGGTCCGTTTTTCCGCTGACATTCCGATGGACGCGGCCAAGGCGATCCGTCTGACATTTGCGGATGGGACCGTGCGCGAACCCGTTGTCGCCGATGACAGCAAGAGCAATCCGGCAATCAGCGACCTGACGTTCAAAGGACCGTTCCCCGCCGCGACAAGCGCGACGCTGAGCATCCCCGCCGGGATCAAGGATGCAAGCGGGCGCGTGCTGGAGAATGGCGAGCGGTTTCCGCTGGCGGTCAAGTTCGATGTGGCCCCGCCGCTGGTTAAATTTGCGGCTGCGTTCGGGATACTCGAAGCGAAGGAAGGCGGCGTTTTGCCGGTCACGGTTCGCGCGGTCGAGCCGCACCTGGGGCAGCGCGTGCTGAGTGTCGGCGGGGCTTCGCTCAAGGTTGATGCATCCGACGGGCAAGTC
>JAYTWA010000147.1:0-11521 GCA_043743675.1 Sphingomonadales bacterium | reverse complement strand
ACAAGCACTGATCAAGCAATCCGGCCCTGCGCTGCCAATGGCCGCTTATGCCGAAGAAGCAATGGGCTAAATCTCTTTTAGCTCGCGGCTCAATTCCTCGACACTTGGCCCGTTTTCTGACATTGCTTCCATATCCTGCTGCACCCCGCGTAAAATACGCGCGAGATATTCCTTAGTCAGCAGGCCGCGCTCTGCGCCTGCGACGCGATCCGGCACATAGGCTTCAATATCAGCGCGGCTGATTGTGCCGTTCGCATCAAGCAACCGCTCAATGGTGTCCATACGTTCGCGCAGGACCGAGACTTCACCCGCAATCGCCATGACAATCGACAGCGTGCGGTCGATGGCGGGATCTTCGAAATAGGCGGGGCGCTTGCCTTTCGCTTTGGCCCCGGCGCGGGCGATGTAATCCACGTCGCTCATGCCGCTTTCCACGCGCCATAGGCATTCCATACCGCGGCCCGGCCATGATCCTCGACGCCCTTGTCCTGCCGCGGAAAGATACTTTCATCAACGATGGCGCGGACACCCGTCACGAAAACATTGGGCAGTCCCGCGTGCTTCATGATCGATTTCAGATCGAGGGCATGCATCGCCGACCAGAACGGCTCATTGTTGTTGAACGCATCCCAATCGCGGATGAATTGCTCATACAATGGCATCTCGTCCGAATATTGCGGCTGCTCAAGGTGGAGCATCAGCCCGCCCGGCGCCATGACGCGGACACCCTCCTTAATCAGGCGCGGCAAAGCAGTGCCCGACAATTCATGCAGGAACATCGTTGTCTGCACCCAGTCGAAATGCCCATCGGGGAAGTCGAGCGCTTCACCATTCATCTGTATAAATTTGATGTTACGCGCGCCAAGCGACTGCGCGCGCGCGTGGCCATAACGCAACGACGGCGCGGCGGTATCGATGGCAATGACTTCACAATCGGGAAAGGCCAGCGCGAGCGGCACGATATTATGGCCAATCGTCGCACCAATATCGAGGATGCGTTTGGGCACCCAGCCGGGGCGTTCGCGCTTGATCCAGTCGACCAGTGCCTGCCCGCCGCCATCGGAAAGCGCGCCCAGCCCGCCGCCGGTCGTTGCGAAAATGCCGCTGTCGTAATTGGCCCCTGCTGACACGTCGCCGGATCGTTCTTCGCCATGATAACTGCCGGGCATGCAATGAATGTCAATGGCCGCCTGATAGCGCGGCACCGCGACGTCCGGGTTGAGAATAAGTGTATCGCGCCCCTCATTATATTGCCGCACCCGCGCATCGAGCTCGTCGAGCTGACGCAAAACCATCGAACGCCCGTTTTGCTGGCGCATTTCCATCGAATTGCGTTTCATCGCTGACCAGAAACGATGCCACGGATCGCGATTCATCGTATGGCGGATTTCGAAACGATCATCGGGTTCGCGCCCATGCTCTTTCACAAAAGCGGGCAGAACGCGAGTGTCATAAGCAAGTTTGTTGCCTGCACTGAAGCCAGCGAGCGCCTTGTTCAGATTGGCAAGAAAATTGAACCGCGCCGCTTCATCATGGCGAACTTCCGGGAAGACGCCGTGTCGCTCGACGGCGGTGTAGGGGGGCGGAACGTCGGTTGCGCTCATATCAAACCATCCTTGGCGAGGCGCTCCAATGTCTCGGCCTGCACCCGGTTAAAATGGTCACGGTCGGGCGTTTTGACAATATCGCCGTCCAGCAACGCATTCGCCTTCTGATGGCTGCCCATCGCATAAGTTGATGCAAAAATCTCGGTGCGCTGGCGCGAGAGATAGTTCGTCATCCCCGGCTTGCGCCGCGCCGCACGCAGGGCCGATATGTCGAGGTCGGCAAATGCCGTAAACGTCTCACCGGCGTTCGATTCCGCCAACACATGGCCCTTATAATCGACCACCATCGAATTGCCGTCCGCACTTTGCGCGCAGCCATTTGTGCCAGCAATCCCGGCGGTGTTCGCCGACACGACATAGGCCATATTTTCGTGCGCGCGTGCCTGTTTGGCGATCATCTTCGGCGTCTTGATCGGCGACCCGATTTCGGATGAGGAATGCACAAAGACTTCAGCCCCGCGCAACGCATGGGCCCGCGCGATTTCAGGATAGAGAATTTCCTCCGACGCGATGGCTGCGAGATTACCGATCTCGGTCTTCGCCACCGGAAACACGCCATCGATTCCGTAAATGTCCAGATATTTGTCCCACACGTCATGTGGCGTCGGCGCATACATTGAGTTGAGCCGGCGATAGCGGAGGATGACATTGCCCGACGGCGCAATCACAAAGCTCGTCTGGAAATAAAGGTCAGGAAAATGCTTGTCGGTCTCATAGGCATTGCCGGCGAGGAACAGCTTCTGATCCTGCGCCACTTTGCCCAGTGTGGCATATTCTGCGCCGTCGACATTCCACGCCACCGTCGCCGCGAAATTGGGGATTGAGATGCGCCCCGGAAAGCTGCTGAACAGATATTCGGGAAGGACAACCAGTTTGACCGGTGATCCCGAATATTGCTGAACAAACATCGCTGACGTCCGCATTTTCGTTGCGACCTCAGCAATATGCGCAATCATCTGTGCACGCGGGTCCGCTGCCGTTTCCACCGACCGCGCAGGCAGTTGCAGGGCAAGCGCGGCGTAAGCCTTCACAGACCAAGCGCTCCGGGATTCATGCGCCCGTCCGGATCGACACTGGCCTTGATTGCCTCAAGGATGGTCCAGCCGCGCGGATCGGTGCGGTCCTTGACGGGGTAAGTGCGCCCGATCTGGAAATGCATCCCGCCCATGTGCCCGAAAATATCAATCACACCCTGTCGCAATGTTTCGACCAAAGCGCGCGCGGCAGGATTGACAGGAAAACCCTTCAACTTGGCGAAATGCGCGGGTTCGATGGATCGCTTGTGAATTTCCCATTGCTCGTCGGGCCAATAGAAACAGGGCTCGATAAGGAAGCCCGTCGTCCCCACGGTCAGGAACATGTAACCTGCGCCGACGCCCAAACGCTCCATCTTGGCGGCATTCGCCTCGAACATCGCCGTGATCGCTTCGATGGTCTCGTGCGCTTTCGAATGGCGGACAATGCCGTGGACAGGTGCCCAGCGCTCGCCATCCGGCCCCGCCATTGAATTGACCGGCGGAAACGGATTGGCGCGCAGAATTTTGGGGATCGTATTTTCGACTTTAGTGCCGCCATAGCGCTTAACAATCGCTTCAATCCGCCGCATGTCGTCATCGACCGCTGATTGTTGCCGCCCTTCGCAAATCAGATGGATCGAGAATTTCGCTTCGTCGAGGAAATTGCGCCCCGCCGCGACGACTTTTACGCCTTCCTTCATCGCTTTCCAGAAACCACCTTGCGATTTCATCATGCCAACGAGTTGTTTGGCGTCCGAAGTCAGGCTGTCACGTTTCATCCTTTGCGCTTGCAGGAAGGGATCGAATCCAAAACTCTCGGACGCAAGGCCGCTACGCGCAATTTCGCTCATCGCCGCGCAATATTGGGCAGGTTCGTCGAAAGCGAACGACCCGTAGGCAAGTGCCTCGCCATCGCGCACCATAGGCAAGGTGACATGCGCCTTAATCCCGAATGATCCTGCATCAGCCCCGAAGATGCCCGTGAGGTCGGGACCGAACGGCCGCAGGAAACCATTGCCAGTTTTCAACACACTGCCGTCCGCCAGCACAATATCATAGGACAAGACCGACGGCGCAATCGTGCCCGCGCGCGCACCCCAGAACAGGCCGTTCTGCGATGCCCCGCCGCCCACACTTGCCTTGATGCCCGACAATGTGCCCCATAACGGCGTGCGCAACCCGCGCGGCTTCAGTGCCTCATACAGCGCACCCCAGGCACATCCCGCCTCGACCGTGACGGTCATGTCAGTCTCGTTGATCTCGAGAATGCGCGCCATCCGCCCCATATCGACGATCAGCGCCCCTGCTTCGGGCGCGACATAGCCCGACGTGTAGCTCATGCCCCCGCCGCGCGGGATGATAATAAGGCCTTCGGATGCCGCCGCCGCAATCCCCGCCGCCAATTCCTCAATCGATGCCGGGCGAAAGACAGCGATCGGCGCCGGCCCGTCAGTAAAGACGTCCTGCGCATAGAAAGCGCATTCTTTCGTATCAGTGATCAGGGCGTTACTGTTGAAATGATCAAAGAAATCGGGTTTTGCGCGCGTTGCCATCAGGCCATAACCTTCTTTTGAACCACGGTGCCGGGATAGCGACCCATCAGCAGCAGCAACGCACCGCCAATGGCAAACATACCTGCCGCCGCCATCAACATCATGTCATAAGTGCCCGTCGCATCGCGCACCGCGCCATAGAGGATCGGCGAAATCGCGGACCCCATCCCGAACGGCATATATAGCAACCCGTAAATCCGACCATAATGCGCCATGCCGAAATATTTGGCAGCCAGATATGCAATCACGTCACTTTCCGCACCCGCCGCAAAGCCCAGCATGAACCCGGCCAGCATGATAAACGATAAAGCTCCCCCTGTGCCCATCAGCATGACGCAGGCGACGGCGGGCATCAGCAAAACCGGGAACGCAATGCCCGGCGCCCAGAAGCGGTCGAACAACATGCCGACGATAACACGCCCGGCCAATATGCCTAGGGCAACAACACCCATCACACCCGCGGCAGTCTTCGCCGGAAAACCGTGCAGCTGCACCATCTGGACCATGTGGATATGAGCACCGCCGTAGGCCAAAGCGATGGTCGCGATAGAGACGAACAATATCCAGAACCGATAGCTGCGCAGTGCTTCGTTCAGCGTGACGCCCGCAAGACCGCCACTGCCATCCGAAACACTCGCCGGTCGTTCTTCGGCACGCGGTTCGCGAAACCATGCCAGCCCCAGCGGTAGCGCTACAAGCAATGGCAGCAGCGCTAGCGCCGGAAACGCCATCCGCCACCCTCCTGCTTCAATCGCACGCTGTCCAATCTGCGGCACGATCAGTCCTGCAAAACTGGTGCCGAGCAGCATGATACCAAGCGCCAGCCCGCGGTTCTGCGCAAACCACATCGCAATCGCACGGCTCCATGTCACCGGCGTCGATCCGATCCCGATAATGCCGACCATTGCCCAAAAGCCAAACCAAACCAGCGGCGTCGCGGGCATGAACCACATTGTTGAAAACGTCAGCGAAAACAGCAGGAGCGAGGTCAGCGCCACCGGACGCACCCCATGCCGGTCGGCAAGCCCGCCGACGAACGGCGCCATCAGCGACGCGATAATCCCGAACACTGTAATCCCGCCGCTGATCGTTTTGAAATCCCATCCGGTTTCGGCGTGGATCGGACCGATCACCAGCGGCAGGACATTGAATGGCAATGGCGACGCGCCGCACCCGACACCCACAAGGGCCGCTACTAGTGGTTTCCACCCAAGCCGGAACTCGCTCAACCGCGGCACTCTTTCATCAGAATTTGTATTTCGCGCGGACAATCCATTGTGCCGGTGTATTCAAATAACTGTAATTGGCCAGCGTGGACTGAACAAATTCCTTGTCAAAGCAATTGCTGCATTCGGCGGAAAGCTGAAACCCGCTGTCTGATTTCAGCGTAATCCCCGCATTAACAAGCCAAGCGGACGCGCTGTTCGATCCCGTGATCAGCGCGCCCGTGCCGGTCAGATTTGCGGGATAAGTTCCATTCGTGCCCGTCACGCTGCCATTATAGATGGTCAGGTTACTTGTCCCGACTTCCTGCCGCCCGCGATAGCTCGCGCTGACGGATGGGGTGAGTGACAGTCCGCCACCAAAGTCAGCCTTGTAACTTGCGCCCAGTGCTGCGGTCCAGTCGGGCGTGCGAACCGGCGTCGAGATATTGCCGCGCGGATCGACAATCCCCGCGCCGCATGCCGCCGTGCCTGTGCCGCCCGGAATTGCACCCGCTGCAACCAATGCCCGGCACGCTGCTGCTTGAGTCGCGACCGACTGGATGCCGTAGATGTCGAGTGCAGGGGCATTAGCGGGCAGGATATATTTATCATCTTGATATCCGACATTGGCGAACAGGTTGAACCCGGTGACGGGCTGGAAAATGAATTCCGCTTCCACGCCCTTGTTCCGGTAATTCGCGAAATTGCGCGTCAGGAAGGTCAGCGATCCGTTGGCATTGACGAGCGCAGACGGCGTCTGAAGGTCCTTCACATCCATGTAAAAAACGGTGATATTTGCCCGCACCCGTTTGTCAAACAAGTCCGATTTGATGCCCGCTTCATAACTCCACACTTTTTCAGGGCCAAAGGGGAGCAGCTGATTGTTAACCGTGCCGCGCGCGTTCCAGCCGCCCGATTTGAACCCGCGTGTCGCGCTGGCGAACAGCAGGATGTCGTCGCTCGCCTTGAAATTGATGGCGAAGCGCGGCGTCCATACCTTTGCGCGCTGCACGGTCGGAATGCGCAAGCCTGAAAGTGAAACCAGATTGGCATTGGCAAGGCAGGTTGCGGGCAATGCGCCACCCGCATTACAAATCGCGCGGTTGTCCCGCATGTCGAACGTCTTACGCTCGTCGGTGTAACGGATGCCCGCCGTCAGCGTCAGCGCGCCAATATTGATGTCGCCCTGCGCATAAGCCGCCAGCGCGCGCGTTTTGTTGGTCAACGTGCGATCCGCGAGCAGCAAACCAAGACCACCCGGCGCGCCGGTAAACACTGAAAACACGTCGGCAAGATCGGTCTTGTTATACTCGTCCATATAATAGCCGCCCGCGACGTAGGTCAGCAGACCACCCGCCGCTTGCCCGTTGATCTTCACTTCCTGCGAAAATTGTTCGTGGTAGCCGTCGTTGACAATCGTGAAGCCACCACGCGCAAAACCGCGCACGGCGGGGAATGGCGTCGTGATGCTTGGCCCGCCGCGCCCGTCAAAGAAATCGAGCGCATATTCCTGACGCAAACTAATATAACCGGTGATCAGCGAAATTGTTGTCTTCTCACCGACATCGCCTTCGAGTGTTGAAGTCAGCAAATTGCTCGCGGCGCGGTTGCCTTGTCCATAATTCGCTTTGCGACCGCTGATGTTGAGCGAGGCAAAGGGCGATGGTGATAACGTATCGCCGTTTTTCAACCCGCCCGTTGCAAAGCGACCATTGCACTGCGTCGGCGTGATGGGATTGCAGTCGAAATTCAGTGTGTTTTCGCCGTTCGCCACGATATGCGCATAGGCGGCATTCCAACGGACACCTGGCGCAAGGTCGCCACGGATCGCAATACGCGCGCCCCAGCCGTCATCGTCATTCATCCGTTCGCCAGTCGTGACGTTGCGGACATAGCCTTTATCGTCCTGCCAATAGCCCGAGACTTTCACCGCAAGTGTCGACGCGAGCGGCAGATCAATCGAACCGCGCGCGAGTTTCTTGTTGTAACTGCCATAGCCGATTTCGGCATAGCCGCTGATCTTGTCCCCCGGCTTGCGCATGATGACGTTGATCGCACCGCCCGTTGTGTTGCGCCCAAACAATGTTCCCTGTGGCCCGCGCAGAACTTCAACGCGCTCGACGTCGAACAGGCTCAGATTGTTCGCATTCTGGCGACTGATATAAATGTCGTCGACATAGGTTCCGACCGGCGGGTCAAACGTCGCAATCGTTTCGGTATTGCCAAGGCCGCGCAGGAAATAAGCGTTCGCCGAGCCAAGTCCTGTATTATTCTGTGCCACCAAGTTCGGCACATATTGCCCGAGCTGGAGCGTGTTCGAAACACCCTGCGCTTCAAGCTGATCCGCCGAGAAGGCCGAAATCGCAATCGGCACATCCTGCACGCTTTGTTCGCGGCGTTGTGCCGTTACGACAATATCGCTGATCCCGCTTTCGTCTTCGGGGGTCGTCGTTTGCGCCCAGACGGGTGCAGTAAGCATCAACGCGAATACGGCAGTTCCGGTTTTCAGTGACTTGGCGATCATCGAGCAGTCTCCCTGACAGCAGATTTTGGTGGTTCGCGACGGTCTTTTATTTATGATTTGTCCGGACAACTTTTCATGACTAGGCTTGGCTGTCAAGCGGGGAACGGGAAGCACAACATGGATTTTACAGCACTCGCCTATCCGACTCTGGTTTATGTCCACCTGCTGCTGTTCGTCCTGTGGCTTGGCGCGGACGTCGGCGTGTTCCTGCTGGGGCTGCATTTCCGCAAGCGCACTGTGTATACGCTTGACCAGCGAATCGCGCTCTTGAAACTGCTGGTGATCGTCGATCTAACCCCGCGTGCGGCCTGGGCGTTGATGGTCCCGTTGTCACTGACAGTCTCTTACATGGGCGGCTGGTGGGATGTTCCTATGGCGATTGTTTGGGCAGCTTGGGCAATTGCCGCTTTCTGGCTCTGGCTCGTGTTCGATGCCCATGCCCATGACATGACCCCGCGTGCCGCGCGCAATCGCCGGTGGGAGGGCTGGCTGCGTTATGTGTTGTGCGCGGGCTATCTGTGGCTGGGCGCGGCGTCCGTGCTGACTGGCCACCCGATTGCGGTGGGTTGGCTCGCATGGAAGGCACTGCTGTTCGGCTTCATTTTTGCCGCTGCAATCATGATTGACGTGAGCTTCAAACCCGTCGGGCCGCTGCTCGGCAAACTCCTGTCCGAAGGATCGAACGACGCCACTGAACTGCCTCTTCTCCGCGTTATGAACCGCACGCGATATTGGGTGTGGTGCGTCTATGCGTTGCTTGTCGTCACATCTTGGTTAGGGGTGGTGAAGCCGGGTTGACCCAAAAAACTTGACAGTGCAAGTTGTCCGGACAAATTAGAGTTATGCAGGGAATATCACGATCATGAGCGCGCCGCTCGGTTATCAAAGCCTGTTGTTCGTGCCGGGAAGTCGCCCCGAACGCTTTGAAAAGGCGCTGGCGAGTGGTGCTGATCTGGTCGTTATAGATCTCGAAGATGCGGTCGGCCCTGCGGACAAGGACAGCGCCCGCAGCGCCGCGATTGCCGCCCTTGGTAATCCGCGGCTTGGCATCCGCATTAACGGCTTGCGGACGCCGCAGGGTCTCGCCGACCTACTCGCGCTTGTGGGCACCAATGTTCCCTACATCATGATCCCGATGGTCGAAGCCGTTGCCGAAATCGAGATTGCCCACGCCATTCTCGGCCCCGATGTCGGCCTGTTGCCGCTCGTCGAAACCGTCAAAGGCGTGAACGCGGCGGGCGCGGTTGCCGCCTCCCCCGGCATCGCAGGCGTCATGCTGGGTGGCGCAGATTTCGCGGGCGAGCTGGGTGTCAGCATGTCGTGGGACGCGCTTTATGCCGCCCGCGCCGCCATTGTCATGGCCTGTGCCGCCGCCCGTGTGCCCTCGGTCGATGTGCCTTATCTCGATCTTGATAATCTCGAAGGCCTTGCTGCCGATGTCGCCCGCGTCAAAACGATGGGCTTCACCGCCAAATCAGTCGTGCACCCCAAACATATTGCTGTCGTGCATAAGGTGATGCGCCCAACTGCAGACGAAATCGCCGAAGCCCACGAAGCCGAAGCGGCCTATGCTGCCGCCGGGGAATCCGCCGTCCGCTGGAACGGCAAAATGCTCGAAGCGCCCGTGATGGCGCGCTATCGCCGGATATTGGCGCAAGGAGACAAGACCAATGCGTGATGGTGTGAAAGAAGTTGCCCCCGGTCGTTTTCGCGAAGTGCAAGGGCGTTACTTCGAGGAATTCGAAGTGAGCCACGTTTATGAACATCGTCCGGGCAGGACGATTACGGATGCCGACAATGTCTGGTTCACGCTGCTGACCATGAACACGCACCCCGCGCATTTTGACTATGAATTTTCTAAAAAGACCGAGTTTGGCAAGCCGCTCGTCGTAAGCCCGTTCACCATCGCGTTGATGACCGGCATGAGCGTGTCAGACACCAGTGGCAAAGCGATTGCCAATCTCGGCTGGGACGAAGTGCGGATGACCGCGCCATTGTTCGTTGGTGACACGCTGTATGCCGAGAGTGAAGTCCTCGAAAAGCGCGAAAGCAAAAGCCGCCCCGATCAGGGGATTGTGACATTCAAAACCATCGGCAAAAATCAGGACGGCAAGACTGTGAGCAGCTACAAACGCACTGTGCTGGTGTGGAAACGCGGCCACGGCCCGGCAGACGATTAAGGAGAACTAAGCGTGGCAACTGCCCTCAATACCTATCGCCCGGCAATGGACGCGGATGAGGAACGCGCATTCCTCGATGCGATTGACAAATGGGTCCAGAAAGAAGTCCGTCCGGTCGTCATGAAGCACGATCACGGAGACATCTGGCCCGCCGAACTCGTCGCGCAAATGGCTGAAATGGGACTGTTTGGCGCGACCATAGGACAGGAATATGGTGGCCTTGGCCTGCCCTGCACGACCTATGCAAAAATCGTGTCGCACATCGCGTCTTACTGGATGGCGATTACCGGTATTTTCAATTCGCACCTGATCATGGCGTGCGCGGTTGAGCGTTTCGGCACGCCGGGGCAAAAGGCGAAGTGGCTGCCCAAATTCGCGAGCGGCGAAATTCGTGGCGGCCTTGCGCTGACTGAACCCAATGCCGGGACCGACTTGCAAGCCATCCGCACGACGGCAGTGCGTGACGGAAACGATTATGTGATCAACGGCACCAAGACGTGGATTTCGAACGGCATCAATGGCGGGTGCTTTGCGCTGCTGGTCAAAACCGACCCCAAGGCGGACCCGCGTTACAAGGGCATGAGCCTGTTCATCGCGCCCAAGGGACCAGGGTTCACGACGGGCAAGAAGTTTGAAAAGCTCGGCTATCACGCCATCGACAGCGCGGAATTGATCTTCGAGGACTACCGCATTCCCGCCGACAACCTGATCGGTGGCATCGAGGGGCAAGGCTTCTTCCAGGCAACCGGCGGGCTTGAACTTGGCCGCATCAATGTCGCCGCACGCGGGGTAGGCTTGGCCGAAGGCGCACTCCGCCTCGCAACCGAATATGCACAGATGCGCCAGACAATGGGCAAACCGATTGCCGAACATCAGGCGATCCAGTTGTATCTCGGCGAAATGGTGACGCGCGCGCGAGCCGCACGGTTGCTGACGTTTGATGCCGCCGAAACCTATGACCGCGGCGAACGCTGCGACATGCAGGCCGGCATGGCCAAATATTTTGCGTCCGAAGCCGCGGTGGAAAACAGCCAAACGGCGATGCGCATTTTCGGCGGCTATTCCTATTCGAAAGAATATGAAATCGAACGTTTCTACCGCGACTCAATGCTCATGTGCATCGGCGAAGGCACCAACGAAATGCAACGCATGATTGTCGCCAAGCAGTGGTTGAAAGAGAATAAGATTTGATGCGCAGCGCGGCCGCAAGCAGGTGTAGCCAGCGCGCGGACACGCGCCAGCACGGACGGGCGCTCGCACATGCGAACCGCTTCGACGTAAGCTGCGGCTTTGCCGCAGCCGGTATCCAATGAACCTCCCCCTGTCCGGCACGCGTATCCTGTCGTCCGAACAATATGGCGCGGGGCCTTATGGGTCGATGTTTCTCGCGCAACTGGGTGCCGAAGTCATCAAGATCGAACCGCCCAAGGGCGGTG
>JAYTWA010000146.1:0-4968 GCA_043743675.1 Sphingomonadales bacterium | reverse complement strand
CAACCGCGTGTGTCTGTTGCGTAATGAACACAGGTGTCATCAAATCGCTCGCTCACATCATCGAATCCGTTGGCAAGTGCGCCCGCCTTCCCTAGCGTCATATCACTGAAACGTAAGGCAATGACCACGGTTCGGGGAGAGCGTTGGCTCCGACACCCTGTTCAAAGGGGGCGGGTGACGTAGAAGACGACGCAATATCAAGAAGGGGGCTGACGACGCAATCGTCACGCGGGTGCCCGGACCATGAAAATGGTCCGGGCATTCGGCTTTTCGGCGCTTAAATTTTGACTTGGCTAACTCTCGACTTGGCTAAATCTCGACCTGCCTAAATCTCGACTTGACTGCCCAGCTCGACAACACGGTTCGTTGGCAGGCGGAAAAACTCCATCGCACTTTCTGCGTTCCGCAGCATCCAGGCAAACAGCTTTTCCCGCCAGATCGCCATGCCGGGTCGTGACGACGGCAGCAGCGTCTGTCGCGCGAGGAAGAAACTGGTATCCATCATCTTGAATGCAGGGCCACAGGCGGTGATCCGCGAAAGTGCTGCAGGAACATCGGGTTCCTGCATGAAGCCATATTTGATGATCAAACGGTGAAATCCTTCGCCAAGGTCTTCCAGTTTGCAGCGCCCGTCGTCCTCGACATAAGGCATGTCAGCGATTTTGACCGTCAGCAGGATGATCCGCTCGTGCAGCACTTTGTTGTGCTTGAGATTGTGCAGCAACGCATGTGGCACGCCATCGGGCGTTGACGTCATGAATACGGCCGTTCCCGACACGCGCGTCGCCGAACTTGCCGCTGACGAAATAAACACTTTGATCGGCATTGCGGCCTCGCGAAGCCGCGCCATCATCAGCGTGCGACCCGTTGCCCAGGTTGTCAGCAACACACAGATGATCGCCGCGACCAGCAGAGGCAACCACCCGCCCTGTGGCACCTTGATCAGGTTCGACGCCAAATAGGCACCGTCGATAATCAGGAACATGCCGATGACAAGCGCGACACGCCACATTGGCCAGTTCCATACCTTGGCCATCAGGACACCGATCATGATCGTCGAAATGAACATCGTGCCCATGACTGCGATGCCATAAGCCGCTGCCAAATTACTCGATTTCTGGAACAGGATGACCAGAAAGATCACAAGAATCATCAACGTCCAGTTGACGACAGGGACATAAATCTGCCCCGCTGCCGACGCGCTGGTATGTTCAATTTTCAAACGCGGCATCATGCCGAGCTGCACGGACTGCTGAACAACCGAGAACGCGCCAGTGATCATCGACTGGCTCGCAATAATAGTTGCCAGCGTAGCGAGGATAACAAGCGGCAAACGGAACTCTTCCGGCGCCATAAGGAAAAACGGGTTCGACGCCGCCGACGGATCGCGCATCAGCAAAGCAGCCTGTCCAAGATAATTGAGCATCAGCCCCGGCGCGACAACCCAGAGCCAGGCAACGGTAATCGGCCGCCGTCCAAAATGCCCCATGTCAGCATAAAGCGCTTCGGCGCCGGTCACTGCCAGAACAATTGACCCCAATGCCAAGAATGCAAGCATTGGATCATTCGCGAAAAACCTGAACGCATAATAAGGTGAAAGTGCCATCAACACTTCGGGCCGTTGCACCAGATTAATGATGCCGAGCACGGCTAGCGTCAAAAAATAAATAAGAATAATCGGCCCGAAATATCGACTGATCGTCTCCGTGCCGCGCGACTGAACCATAAAAAGGCCAATCAGAATGCCGATTGAAATTGGTAAAACCAACGGCGCAAAACCTGCCTGAACCACTGTCAGACCTTCAACTGCGGACAACACCGACATCGCCGGCGTTATCATAGCATCACCAAAGAAAAGCGCGGTGGCCGTAACCGCCAGCATGACGAGAAAGCCCGACCACTTCCCCCCGCCCGTCTTGCGGCTGATCAGTGCGAGCAGCGCCATACTGCCGCCTTCGCCTTTGTTGTCGGCTGTGAGGACGATCATCACATATTTGACGGTAACGATCAGCATCAGCGACCAGAAAACGAGGCTAAGCACGCCAAATACATGCAACTGATCAACGGCGAGCGGATGATGCCCGACGAAAGTTTCTTTCATCGCATAAAGCGGTGACGTCCCGATGTCGCCGAACACAACGCCAAGCGCGCCGAGAGCAAGTTTCCCGAGGCTCCCTTCGATCCGGTGGCCGTTGCTGTCTTCGTCGCCATGCGCGTGATCTGCGCTTTGTGTTGTCGCCATAAAGCCGCAAACCAGCCTTTCGCTCTTAAACCCGAATGACTGCAATACGCACAGTCGGGCCGCGCGCCTAGCACTTCAATTAGGCCTACGCAATTGAAGACAAGCGCGTTTGCCGCTGCTATGAATACGCAATAATATTACAAGGATAAGAGCGATGCGCGTCGGTGTGCCCAAGGAAATCAAGAACCATGAATATCGCGTTGGGCTTACCCCGGCTTCGGTCGCCGAACTGACGGCAGCTGGGCATGACGTCGTTGTTGAAGCGCTCGCGGGAAACGGCATCGATTTCAGTGACCGCGATTATATGGACGCGGGCGCACGCATCCTTCCCAATGCCTCCGAAGTGTTTGCCGCCGCCAACATGATCGTGAAGGTCAAGGAACCGCAGCCCGGTGAAATCGCGATGCTTCGTCCGCATCATACGCTGTTCACTTATCTCCACCTCGCGGCGGACAAGGCACAGGCCGAAGGGCTGGTGGCATCGGGCGCAACGTGCATTGCGTACGAAACTGTGACGTCGCCCTCGGGGCAATTGCCCTTGCTCAAGCCCATGTCCGAAGTCGCGGGCCGCATGTCAGTGCAAGTCGGCGCGCATTATCTTGAAAAGGAACAGGGCGGCCGTGGCGTTTTGCTCGGTGGTGTTCCCGGTGTGGCCCCTGCCCGTGTCGCCATCCTTGGTGGCGGCGTTTCGGGTGTCAACGCGGCGCAAATGGCCGTCGGCATGCGTGCCGATGTGACGATCTATGACATCAACATGGACCGCCTCGCTGAACTCGATATGTTTTTTTCAAACCAGATCAAAACCGCCTACGCCTCAAAAGCCGCCATCGCCGCCGCCGTTGCCAAAGCGCATCTGGTCATCGGCGCAGTGCTGGTCCCCGGCGCCGCTGCCCCAAAGCTCGTCACGCGCGACATGCTCAAAACCATGAAACGCGGGTCGGTCCTCGTCGACATCGCAATTGATCAGGGCGGCTGTTTCGAAACCAGCCACGCAACCACGCATGACGATCCGGTCTACACGGTCGATGGCATCATCCATTATTGCGTCGCCAACATGCCGGGTGCCGTCGCGCGCACGTCTGCTTTTGCTCTCAACAACGCCACGCTGCCCTTCGCTATCCGCCTTGCCAATCTTGGTGCCGAAGCCGCCATGAAAGCCGACCCGCATCTTGCCGCGGGCCTGAACGTATCGGGCGGTCATATCCGTCACCAAGCTGTGGCCGACGCGCTGGACTTGCCTTTCGTCGCTTAGCTGCTATGCGCAGCACTCCCCGGACCATGGTCATCCCTGGAGGCGTGGCGGGCAATTTGGAGACTAAATATGAGCGATCAGCTGACATTGTCGGCCGAAGCGCGCTTGGCGGCTGGCAAGGGAGCAAGCCGCGCTCTGCGTCGTGAAGGCCGTATACCCGCCGTAATCTATGGCAATAACGAAGCCCCGCAGGGCATTCATCTTGAAGAAAAGGCGCTGATGAAAGCGCTGCACACTGGTCATTTTATGAACTCAGTCGTCATGATCGGCGTCGGTGGCAAGGATGTTCGCACCCTGCCAAAGGACGTATCGTTCCATCCTGTGACGGATCGTCCGCTCCACGTCGATTTCCTGCGCATTTCTGAACATGCCAAGGTTACCGTCAACGTGCCTGTGCATTTCATCAACGAACTCGCCGCACCCGGCATCAAGCGCGGTGGCGTGCTTAATGTGGTTCGTCACGAACTCGAGCTGATCTGCGATGCAGCCGAAATCCCCGACGAAATCGCGGTCGACCTGACTGGCTTTGAAGTCGGCGATTCGATCCACATTTCAGCAGTGACTTTGCCCAAGGGCGTCGCCTCGGCCATCACGGACCGTGACTTTACAATCGCGACCATCGTTGCACCATCATCGCTCAAGTCGAGCGAAGGCGACACGGCAACGCCTGTCGAAGGCGAAGCGGTAGCGTCTTAAGCGACTGTGCAACTCTGGGTCGGCCTCGGCAATCCCGGCGCGGACTATGCCATGCACCGGCACAATGTCGGCTTCATGGCGGTGGACGCGATAGCGAACGAATATCGGTTCGGCCTCTGGAAATCGAAATTTCAGGGGCTGACCACCGAAGGACGCATTGGCACCGAAAAAATCCTGCTGCTCAAACCAGCGACTTTCATGAACGACAGCGGCCGCAGTGTTGGCGAAGCCATGCGCTTTTACAAACTGGAACCGCAGGACGTGACGGTCTTTTACGACGAACTCGACCTCGCCCCCTTCAAACTCAAAGTCCGCATCGGCGGCGGCACAGCAGGCCATAACGGCATCCGCTCGACAGTCGCGCACGTTGGCGAAGACTTCCGCCGCGTGCGCATCGGCATCGGCCATCCGGGGCATAAAGACCGCGTGACGGGCCATGTGCTGGGCAATTATTCGAAGGCGGAAATGGATGATCTAGCGCATCTGATTGGGGCAATCTCTGCAGAAGCAGAATGGCTAGCCAAAAGCGACGATGTTCGCTTTATGAATGATGTGGCAATGCGCACGTCTAAGGAGACGCCCCGATGATCCGAGTTCTAGCTGTTGTGTTATTCATTCAATCGGTTGCGCCAGTCTCCGCTGCAGAAAGGCGTTGCGGATGGCTCGCCAACCCTACCCCTTCAAATTTTTGGTTTACTGATCGCAACGGTGAATGGACAATCAGCGAACAGGGTGGTTACCAAGCTGACGGTATGGATAATATGCCTGACATGACCAC
>JAYTWA010000145.1:0-3761 GCA_043743675.1 Sphingomonadales bacterium | reverse complement strand
CCACCGACCATCGCGCGCACAGCCCCATCACGGTCGAGCGAGACGAGCGCACCTTGCGCTTTGCCCGGTGTATTTGTGCGGATCGCTTCATCAGCGGCGTTTTGCATGCCCAGATCAAGCGTGGTCCATACTTCAATAGGTTCGCCGCCTTCGTCGATCAGTGTATCAAGCTGCGGCAATGCCCAATCGGTAAAATAGCGCACGCTGTTCTGTTTGGGTTCGGGGGCCAGTACAACCTTCGCCGGATTGGCAGCCGCGACTTCGGCTGGCGTGACGATCCCTTGTTTTAGCATCACGTCAAGGACAACGCCTGCACGACCAACAGCGGCTTTGGCGTCGGCACTTGGTGAATAATTTGATGGTGCCTTGACCAGCCCCGCGATGATCGCGCCTTCGCCAAGGGATAATGTGGTGGCGGGATGCCCAAAGAATTTTCGGCTCGCGGCATCGACGCCGTAAGCGCCCCCGCCGAAATAGACACGGTTGAGATAAAGTTCGAGCACCTGATCCTTCGAGAATTTCCGTTCGATTGCGATGGCAAGGATCATTTCGCGGATCTTGCGCGACCAGGTCTTGTCGTTTGTCAAAAAGACATTGCGCGCCAGCTGTTGCGTGATGGTCGAACCGCCCTGCGTAAAGCGCCCGCGTGCATAGCGGACTTGAAAGGAGCGGGCGATTCCCAGCGGATCTACGCCGAAGTGGCTGCGGAAACGTTTGTCTTCGACGGCGATCATCGCCGTTTTCATCGGTGCGGGAATTTGGTCAATGGTGAGCCATTCACCGTAACTCGGGCCAATCGAGACGATGACAGTGCCGTCGGCGGCGTGGACCCTGATCATTTGCCCATTGGGCGATGATTTAAGTTCGGAATAGGATGGCAGCGATTGATAAGCGAACGCGACGGCAATGCCGACGACCATGATACTGATCAACGTTCCGATCACGCCAACGCGGAAAATGCGACCGAGCCAGCGCTTGAATCCGGATATTGGCTTGGAGGATGATGCCATCGAAAGCGGAGGGTTACGCGGTAATGATCAGCCTGCCAAGCGTCCTCTAAGCCGGATCGAAATCAAGCGAGGCGCTGTTCATGCAATAACGCAGGCCGGTTTCGGCAGGACCATCGGGAAAAACGTGACCCAAATGCCCGTCACATTTGGCGCAGCGCACTTCGATTCGAGTCATCCCGTGGCTGACATCGCGCACTTCGACAACGGCGTCATTATCAGCGGGGCGCATGAAGCTGGGCCAGCCTGAACCGGAATCGAACTTTGCGTCACTGTGAAACAAGAGCGATCCGCAGCCTGCGCAATGATAATCGCCGGGCGCTTTGTTATTGTCATAAATACCGGTAAAGGCGCGCTCGGTGCCGTGCTGGCGCAGGACATTATATTGCTCGGGCGTCAGGCGGGCTTTCCACTCGGCGTCAGTCAGTTTAAGTTTTTCCATGACGACAATGTGGCGTTGATGCATCGCGGCTTCAATCCCCGATGCGGGTGGTGCGTGCAAAACTTTTGGCAATGAACGGGGCCAGCGCCAGCGCGCGTGTGGCAAGCGCCGCTGTCCACGGCGTTTCGCCGCGCTCCCATAACCATTTGGCGACAGCGACAGGCCGTCGTGTGCGGCGGGCGAAGTCGGTTTGATAGGCAGGTGCGGCAGCAGCGCCGCCTCTTGCCCAGGCTGCCGCAGCGGCAATCCCGCTGGCAATGGCAATGCCATTGCCTTCACCAGCAATTGACGGGATGACCGCCGCTTGATCGCCCAAACGGAATATCCCCGGCACTGTTTCGGTTGCACGCCAGCCATAGGGAACCGAGGCGATGGCATCCGCATCGGGGACCGTATCGAGGAAAGCCAGCCGTTCGCCCAGCGCTGGAACAGCAGTGCCCAACTGGCGGAGCAGCATTTCTGGTTTGCCCCCCGCTTCCGCAAGGCGCGATTTGCGCACGGCGAGGCAGAGATTGGCGCGGCCATCCTCCTGAAGCAACAGCCCGACATAACCGCGATCAAAGAGATGCAGCTCTATGCTGCTCCCGATCAATGCTGTCAGGCGTGGATGCGGGCCAATTTTGACACGCAGGCCAAGCGTCGAATCCGACGTTTCGAGCTTCGGCCGCGCGAGGCCACGCAAGTCATGTTTGCCGGTCGCGAGAAACAAACTGTCGGCGTCAATCTCTTTGGCGTTCTTCACTGTGGTGATTTCCAATCCCGCACCTACGACCTGTGCGCGGGCGAGCAGCATTGTGTCGAGCCGGTGCCGCGAGAGGCCGATAGCACCAGCGGGGAGACGCGCTTCAGCGCAGCGGGTGCCAGAAAAGACGCGGACCCGATCAATCGGATGACCGCCGGGTTCAACACCGAGGCGCGCGAGGCTTTTCAGCGTGTGCCAGCTCATGAAGCCACCGCACAGCGCGTCGCCAATAATCGCCTGTCGCTCCAGAATCAGTGGCTTCGCGCCGCCCAGCGCTAGCGTGATCGCAGCGGAAGACCCCGCCGGACCGCCGCCGATGATTACTGGATTTTCGAAACGCATAGTCGAAACGGAAATTTGCGGGCGATTTTTGCGCCTCTGATACCGGCCTCATTAAGGATCGTGGGCCACTCATGTGGACGATAGCTACGGGCGATGGAGAGTTGCCCATCATGCCGGACAATCGGGTGCCAACGCATGATTTTCGCAAGCAGGGGAAAGCCTAAATAGGCAAAGCCATGGCGGTGGAGATCATTAATAAACCAGCCTGCTTCGGCATGGCCATCCATGAAACGGATAAAGTCGATCAACTGCTGATGCGTCATATGATGCGCGACGAGGCTAGAAAGGATGACGTCCCATTGCTCTCTGGCAAGGGCTGCATAATCGCCTGTGCGGTAGTCGATATTCAACGAACTTGGCGTTGCTTCACGCGCTGCCAAAGCGCTGCGCGGATTGAGGTCAATGCCGACGAGATCGATGTCCTGACCGATCTGTGCCGCCCATTTGGCAATCCGGCGCAACATATCACCGTCGCCGAAGCCAACATCAAGAATTCGGATGGCACCCAGCATCGGATCATGCCGCAACGAAATCTTTTTTATAAAATTAAGTGTCGGCCTCCGCGCCATCGTCAGCGTGTTGACCTTCGCCAGATCATGGACAACCGCCGCATAGGTTCCGGCATCGAGATCGTCGGCATCCATCAACTCTTCAGCAATGGCGCGCGTCACAAGCATTATCCGGTCCACCCGAAACGCAAACCTTCGGCAGCGAGGCCCGGGCCAAACGCCAGCGCGACGCCGCTTTTCGGTTTTTGGACAAACAGGCGGGCGAGCACGAACATCAGTGTTGACGACGACATATTGCCATTGTCGTTGAGCACTGAACGCGATGCCGCGAGTGCTTCGGGGGCAAGATCGAGCGCACTCTCGACGGCATCAAGGATTGATCGACCCCCGGCATGAACGGCCCAGGCATCGACTGATTGGGGCTCGACGCCGCCAGTTAATGCCGCGCGCGTTTCGGGAACGGCAAGCGCAGCGGCGATTCGGCCCGGCACTTCGCCCGATAGATGCATCGCAAAACCAGTGTCGCCAATGTTCCAGCGAATTAGTGCATCCGAATCGTCCAGCGTGGCCGCGAATGGCGCGTCGAGGCCAATGCCTTCCCCATCATCCGTTACCAAAGCGGCTGCCGCACCATCGCCAAATTGCAACATGGCCAGCAGTGGTTCGATGATCAGATCATCCTGTAGATGTAGCGTTGAAAGTTCGACAGTGACCACAAG
>JAYTWA010000144.1:0-5801 GCA_043743675.1 Sphingomonadales bacterium | reverse complement strand
GAGGGCATGTGGGACTTTGCGTTGGAAGCACCGCGCGGATCGACTCGGTTCGTCACGATCAAGCTGCCCGAGGGGCAAAACTATGCAGCGGGTGATCATATCGCAATCTATGCACGCAACCGTAAAGAGCATGTTGATCTCGCCATCGAACGGTTGGGTGTTGCCGGTGCGATGCAGGTCGTGCCGTCGGGCGCGGGCGGGCGTTTCCGCCATTTGCCGATAGGCCGGACTGTGACAGTGCGGCAGCTGCTAACCGATTTCGTCGAAATTCAGGATCCGATGCCACGTCGTGCGCTTGAGGCTGTGGCTCAACAAACGCGCTGCCCAAATACGAAGTCTGAGCTGGCTAAATTGTCAGACGACGCAGTCTGGCAAGCCGAGATTGCCGATAAACGCCTGACCTTACTAGGGCTGCTCGTCAAATATCCAGCGGCTGAATTAAGTCTCGAGAGTTTTGTTGAATTGTCGTCAGCAGTCGCGCCACGCTTCTATTCGATTGCGTCGTCACCACTTGTCAGTCCGGATGCGGTCGATCTGATCGTAGGGACGGTCCATGCCCCGGCATGGTCAGGCATCGGCACGCATCAGGGATTTGCGTCTACGCACATGCGCGACCTTGCGCCGGGTGAACATGTGTTTGGTTACGTCCGCCGCCCCAATCCGCCGTTTGCCCCTCTGCAGGACGGCGCCGTGCCGCTTGTGTTGATTGGGCCGGGCACAGGCTTCGCACCGTTGCGGGGATTTATTCAGGAACGTGCGACATTGGGTGCAACCGCGCCGTGTCATGTGTTTTTTGGCGCACGGCATCCCGATCATGATTGGCTGTGTCGGGAGGAGATGGAGGGCTGGGCTGCCGATGGCGTGATCGACATTCACTTGGCCTATTCACAAGTTGAGGGTCATCCGTATCGCTATGTGCAAGATGCCGTCTGGGCAGCGCGCGATGCCGTTTGGGATGTGGTCGCGAATGGCGGACAGATTTTCCTGTGCGGTGACGGGCGCTATATGGCCCCGGCGGTGCGCGATACGCTCATCAAAATCCACGTTGAAAAGACCGGCGGTGACCACCTCGCGGGTTCAACATGGCTCGAAGGATTGATCGAGGATGGTGTTTATCACCAGGATGTGTTCGGATTTGGGAAGTAGCCTATTCGCCGCGGCGGCGGAGCTGGCTGGCGGTGCGCGCGGTTTGACCAATGAACAGCAAAATCAAGATAGTACCGAGGCCGCCGATGAACATATCGAATGCTGAAAAACCAGTATCGCCAACAGTGTCTGGACCGACGACAAACATCGTCAGCGTCATCGCAATGAGTAGCAAGCGAAGCTCGGTCGGTCCCGCAGCGACATAAGAGAGGCGGAATTCATCGACGACGCGCGCTGCAACAAATGTGTGAATCGACAGGAGAAAATAGCCTGCGAGCCCGAACAACGCGACGTCCATCCGCAAAAATGGGCTGAGCCCAAGGCCAATCATGATCAGCATGTTGCCAAGTGAATCCATGCTATGATCTATGAAATAGCCGAATTTGGGTCGCTCGATCTTGCGGAAGCGCGCGAGGCTGCCGTCGAGTGAATCGCCAAACCAGTTTATGAAGAACGCAGCGATCGATAGCCACAGCCATTCAATTCGAAACCAGCTAAGCGCGTAGCCCGATGCAACGAGAAATGCGCCGATGAAACCCATTGTTGTCAATTTATCGGGTGTGACCCAAGACGGCATATGCCCCGCGAGCCACGTCAAAAGGCGACGCTCGCCGGCAGCAAGCACGTTCTGCTGAATACGCCGAACCGGTTTCGTCGCACCAGCGGTTTCGAGGCCCGATACCACCGAGGGGGGCATTGACACCAAAGCTACGCCCAAACGTCACGAAGTTGAAACATAGGCTGCTGTGCGCGCACACAGAGCGTCGGTCAAGTCGTAGCGCTTGCTGTTGCGACGGAATCAGTTCAGCATACCCAAGATTGAACGTCAAAGAACGTTCGGGGAGAATGCGATGCAACAACTGAGCGGGCAGGACGCGAGTTTCATTTACATGGAAACGCCGTCAACACCGATGCACATCGGGTCGGTTGGCATTTATGATCCATCGAGCGCACCGGGCGGCTTCGTCCGTTTCAAGGACATCTTGAAATTTGTCGAAAGCCGGTTGGGCGGGGCGCGTCCGTTCCGCCAGCGGCTGGTGCGCGTGCCGTTCGATCTCGATCATCCCTATTGGATTGAGGATCCCGATTTCGACATCGAATATCATATTCGTCACATTGCGTTGCCCGCCCCCGGTGACTGGCGGCAATTATGTATTCAGGTGGCGCGGCTGCATTCGCGGCCGATGGACCTGACCAAACCACTTTGGGAGTTCATTATTGTCGAGGGACTCGACAACATCGAAGGCATTCCAAAGGGGTGCTTTGCGCTTGTATCGAAAGTTCATCATGCCGCTATTGACGGGATGTCGGGCGTTGAAATGTCGGCGGCAGTGCATGATTTGTCACCCGACAAGTCGAACCGATACCCCGAGGAAGAGTGGAAGCCCGAGACAAAGCCCGGGATCGGCGAACTGATCATCAGCGGCTATTTCAATGCGCTGCGCCAACCACAGAAATATTTGGAAACCGTGGTGCGGTCGGTGCCGGGGATTGCGCGGTTGGCAGCGGAAATCAGCAAGGGGGATTTGTCGATTGCAGGCGCGCGGACGCCGCCCAAAACGCGCTTTAACGCGAAGGTTTCTTCACATCGTGTGTTTGATGCGGCGGCTTTCCCGCTCGTCGGGGTGCGCGCAATCAAGGATGCCATGCCGGGTGCGACGGTAAACGATGCGATCCTTGCAATCATAGGTGGCGGATTGCGAAAATATCTCCTCGATAAAGACGAGCTACCCGATCTGAGCCTGACGGCGATGGCACCCATTTCGGTGCGGCAAGAGGGCGAGAAGGCCGCACTCGGTAATTTGGTGTCGGCAATGGTGGTGAGCCTTGGGACACATATCGCTGATCCGCTTGAGCGCCTGGCGCACATCCACCTCGATGCCGTGAATTCAAAAGGTCTGACCAATGCCGTCGGCGCGCGGACGCTGACGGATTATTCGCAGCTGATCCCGAGCGGCCTCGCCGGACTGGGCGCGCGGCTTTACACGCGGCTTGGCGTGGCGAATGCGACCGCGCCGGTGTTCAATGTTGTCGCTACCAATGTGCCGGGCAGCCGCGTGCCGCTTTATTTCTGTGGCGCGAAGATGGTGAAAATGATGGGATTGGGGCCAATCTTTGATTCAATGGGGATGATCAACACTATCTATTCCTACGTCGACGAAATCGCGATCAGCTTTACGTGTGATCGTGACATGCTGCCTGATCCCGATGCGTACGCGGCGGCGTTGCAAGCGTCGTTTGATGAATTGCTTGCAGCAGCGCAGACACCAGTGAAGACTGTTCCCAAGGTGTCGAAACCCAAGAAAATCAAGGAGAAAGCATGATGGCGAAGACTGAAAAAATGTCCGAAAAAGCAGCTGATGGCGTCGAGAAGGCCGGCAAGTCGATCAAGGAAGCGACCGAAAAGGCGGCCTCAAATGCCGCTGCGCTGAACAGCAAAGTGATTGATCATGCCGAAGAAAATACACGCGCGGCATTTGCGGCGATGCGGTCCGCCGCCAGCGTGAAATCGGTTCAGGATCTGGCGAAAATTCAAGCTGATTTTGTCAAGGAACAGGGCGCGCGGTCGATGACGCATGTCCGCGAAGTCGGCGACATGATTGCCCAATTCGGGCGTGATACGATGGCTGCGTGGCGTACGAAAAAAGACGATTAATGCACATGCCCTGAGGAGGGATAGAGAAATACCCGAAGCCCCTTGCGGTCAAAGGGTTTCCATTCCCCCTCGGGCTGCGCCAGTCGTTCGGCTACAGCGTAAAGCACGACCGGATTGACGCCGAGTCCACAATGGCTGCCGGGGACTTCGATATTGTCTGTCGTCGCCGATTCGGGTTCAATGCAGCTTTGCCATGCAACAATGCCGTCATATTTCGAGAAGATTGCCGTTGATGGCACAGGCGGCACTTGATGGCTTTCGTGCAATTGCGCTTGGGTATCGGGATCTTTCATCCGCTGACCCGACAGCATTTCATAAAGTCGCCAGACGTTGGTCGAACGCGGATCGCCTGCGAAAGGCGAGCCCAGCGTTACGATGTCGCGCACCATATCAGGGCGGCGACGCGAAAGCTGGCGAGCGAGAATACCGCCGAGGCTCCAGCCAACGAGACTGACTTTCTTGCCTGTTGCCGTGTAAATTTCTTCGAGCCGGGCGATGAGCTTTTCGGCCTGCTGGCCAATGGCGCGTGGTCCGAGATTGCGGCCCAATTCCCACGCATAGGCATCATAACCGATCCGCGTCAGATAGCGGCGTAGAACCCCGGTCGAGCGGTCAGTTGTTGAAAATCCTGGCAGCACAAGCACCGGATGGCCATCGCCGCGCGGGGCCATCATCAGCATGGGCGCGGCCCACGGGATTGTTCCGAATTCCGCCAATGCGCGCGGCAGCTCTGTCAGAGCGAGCAATGGTGAAGGCGGTTTTGTGGCGGTATCTGATTGAGATTGCACGAAAATTCTCTCCTACATCTTACCCTCAGCTGTTACTGTTTAGGCAATACTGCACATCCTGCCTGAAACTACTTAACTGTCCAGTTAAATTGTCAGTTTTTTGTGTCAAAGCCCCATGACGCACGGGCACCATCGGCACGGCGCAGGTCAAGCGAGAGGATCGCGAGGTCAAATACGTTTCCGTCACGGTCGCGGACGTGATCACGCAGCATGGCTTCACCGCGAAAGCCGGTTTCCTCGAACAAAGTTATCGACCCGCGTTGATCGGGTGTCATGCGTGCAATGAGTTTAATCGCGTCGCGCTCGCCCGCGATGCGGATGCTTTCACCAAGGAGCAAACGTCCGAGGCCGTGTCCGCGCATTGCCGGGGCCACGAGTAAGCGAATTTCGGCGACATGCGGTGACCAGCTGAGCGGATCGCGGACGATGGCGCTGGTCGCCACTACAATGTCGCCGTCCAGCGCCACTAGACTGTCGATCTCGCCATCGGCAATGGCTTGCTGCCACGCCTCGATTACGCGGGCGTGCTGAATATCGCGGCTCAGGAACAACAGGTCGTGCACGGGGAGAGCCGCAGCAAACGCGCCGACCGCCACCATATCGCCGCGTGCAAGGGCGCGTATTTCAATGCTCTTGTCGTCGATATTCAAGGTCTTCACAGGCTTTTCTCTCCGAGCCAAACGTCAATTTGCGGCCACAAACGGCGGATCGCGTTTGCTCCCGCAACGAGACTGACATGCCCGCCTTTCAAAACAACGGCTTGCTTATCTTTTGACCCAATCATGTCGATGAGCGGTGCCGATGCTGCGGCGGGGACGATATGATCATGTTCTGCGGTGACGTGCATGAACGGTTCGGTGATCGCCGATAGATCGACGGTGCGCCCGCCGACCGTCATTCGCCCCTCGTAAAGATCATTGTCCCACATCAATTGCTTGGTCGTCTGGCGGAAATATTCACCCGCAAGCGGCAGCATATCGACGGCCCAGCGATCAAACATGCGATAGCTTTTGACGAATTCGTCATTCCACATATTGTCCCACAGGCGTATATTGCCTGCGAGTTGCGCACCGGGACGGAGCATCGAAAAAGCGGTGTAGAGCATTTCCGCCGGGCAATTGCCGAAGGTGTCGACAACCTGATCGACGTTGAAAAAGCGCTGATCCGACCATGCTTGGAATGCTTCCATCGCCTTGAAGTTAACAGGCGTG
>JAYTWA010000143.1:0-8184 GCA_043743675.1 Sphingomonadales bacterium | reverse complement strand
CATCGTCACGCGCTTTGCGCCGTCGCCGACGGGCTTTCTGCATATTGGTGGCGCACGCACTGCGCTGTTCAACTGGCTGTATGCGCGGCATTTCGGCGGCAAATTTCTGCTGCGTATCGAAGACACCGATCGCGCACGCTCGACGCAGGGGGCCATCGACGCCATTCTCGACGGGATGCGCTGGCTGGGTCTCGACTGGGACGGGCCAGAAGTATTCCAGTTCGCACAGATGGATCGCCATGCCGACGTCGCAAACCAGCTGCTTGCGGCGGGCCATGCCTATCGATGCTATGCAACAACCGCGGAACTCGAAGCCATGCGCGCCGAACAGCGCGAAAAGAAACTGCCATTGCGTTACGATGGCCGCTGGCGGGACCGCACGGATACACCCGATCTACCCTATGTCATCCGTTTTCGCGCGCCGCGTGGGGGCGAAACGACAATTGCCGACCGTGTGCAGGGCGATGTCACTGTCGCTAATGACGAACTCGACGACATGGTCCTGCTGCGATCCGATGGCACACCGACTTATATGCTGTCGGTTGTCGTCGATGATCACGACATGGGCGTTACGCATGTGATCCGTGGGGATGACCATTTGAACAATGCCTTCAGACAGTTGGCGATGATCCGTGCGCTTGGATGGAACGAACCTGTTTATGCGCATGTCCCCCTGATCCACGGCTCGGACGGAGCCAAATTGTCGAAGCGCCACGGCGCCGTAGGTGTCGAAGAATATCGCGACGCCATGGGCATATTGCCCGAAGCCCTGTCAAACTATCTCCTCCGTCTGGGGTGGGGGCATGGTGACGACGAAATCATCAGCCGTGATCAGGCTGTGGAGTGGTTCGACATCGACGCTGTGGGTCGTTCTCCGTCCAGATTCGACATAAAGAAACTCGAAAATATCAACGGCCATTATTTGCGCGAGGCTGATGATGCGCGCCTGGCACGCCTAATTACGCCAAACCTCGAACGCTCCAACGTCGATTTGCTGACACTAGCCATGCCGGTCCTCAAAATCCGGGCTAAATCAATCAATGAACTAGCAACTGGTGCTGAGTTTTTGTTTGATGTCCGCCCAATCCCAATCGACGAAGGGGCAGCAAAATTGCTTACCCCGGAAAGTCTTCCAATCATCGCTCAAGCGCGCACGGCGCTTGACGCGATTCAAGATTGGACGTCCGCAACCGTTGAAGAAGCGGTGCGGCGTGTGGCGGAGGATGCTCAGATTGGCCTTGGCAAAGTGGCCCAGCCGCTGCGCGCAGCACTGACCGGGCGCACAATGTCGCCGGGTATTTTCGACGTGTTGGTGCTGCTCGGGCGTGAAGAAGTGCTTGGACGGCTTGACGATTGCGTTGCAGCGCAGCACGACGCGCGCAACGAAGCATAAGGACGGACGATCATGGGTGACGCAACCGCAAAACTGACGCTGGGCGACAAGGAAAATAGCTATGCCGTGCTGTCGGGCAGCGTCGGTCCCGACGTCATCGACATCCGCAAGCTGTATGCGCAAACGGGCGCATTCACTTATGATCCCGGCTTTACCAGCACGGCGAGCTGCGATTCGGCGATTACCTATATCGACGGCGATCAAGGTATCTTGCTGCACCGTGGCTACGCAATCGGTCAACTCGCTGAAAAATCTAGCTTTATGGAAGTCAGCTATTTGCTGCTCAACGGCGAACTCCCCAGCGCCAACGAGCTATCCAGTTTTTCGACCACCATCACCCGTCACACGATGCTCCATGAACAGCTTGCGACTTTCTATCGCGGGTTTCGCCGGGATGCCCATCCGATGGCGATCATGTGCGGCGTTGTTGGCGCGCTATCCGCTTTCTATCATGATTCGACTGACATTACCGATCCGCACCAGCGCATGGTCGCCTCGCACCGCCTTATCGCCAAAATGCCGACGATTGCGGCGATGGCCTATCAATATAGCGTTGGGCGCCCGTTCCTCTATCCGCAGAATAACCTGTCCTACACTGGCAATTTCCTGCGGATGACGTTCGGCAACCCTGCCGAGCCTTATGAAGTCAATCCGATTGTTGAAAAAGTCATGGACCGGATCTTCATCCTTCATGCCGATCATGAACAGAACGCCTCGACTTCGACCGTGCGCCTTGCCGGTTCATCGGGCGCCAATCCCTTTGCCTGCATCGCGGCGGGCATTGCCTGTTTGTGGGGGCCGGCCCACGGCGGCGCGAATGAAGCCGCACTTGAAATGCTCCGCGAAATTGGCACGCCCGACCGTATTCCGCACTATATCGAGCGCGCGAAAAACAAGGATGACCCGTTCCGCCTGATGGGTTTCGGCCACCGTGTTTATAAAAATTACGATCCACGTGCTGCCGTGATGCAGCAGACGGTGCGCGAGGTGCTCAAGGAACTGAATGTCACCGACCCGATTTTCGAAGTTGCGCTCCAACTTGAGGAAATGGCACTTAACGACCCGTATTTTATCGAGAAAAAGCTGTTTCCGAATGTCGATTTTTACTCGGGCGTCATCTTGTCAGCAATTGGTTTCCCGACGACAATGTTCACCGTTCTCTTCGCGCTAGCCCGCACTGTTGGCTGGGTCGCGCAGTGGAACGAAATGATTAGCGATCCCGAACAGAAGATCGGTCGCCCGCGCCAGCTTTACACCGGGCCAACACAGCGCGACTATGTGCCGGTGGGACAGCGTTAAAAAGCAGGCAGCGTCAGCACAAACCGCGCGCCTTGCCCCGGCGCGCTGTCGACGACGATGTCGCCCCCCATCGCGCGGGCAAGACGGCGCGAAATATATAGGCCAAGGCCGCTCCCGCCCGGTTCGGACGGATCGACACGCTCGAATTTTTCAAAAATGCGGGCCTGATCGTCCACGGCAATTCCCTTCCCCTGATCCGCAACAATCAGGACAGCAGTGTCGGCGTCGCGCTCGGTGCGCAGCCAGACCATCGATCCTTCGGGCGAATAGCGGACAGCATTGCCGATCAGATTGACCATGATTTGCAGCACCCTGCGAAACTCGCCGCGCGCCATCAACGTTTCATCGCCAGCAGGCCGGTCTATCCGCACATTCCGGTCGGCAGCACGCACTTGCAATAATCCCGCTGCACGTCGCGCAATGTCGGCAAGGTCGATGTCTTCAATACCGGGGAGAAAATCGGCACGCTCGACCGCCTGTAAATCCCCCAGATCATCCACCAGTGCCAACAAATGCCGCGCGGCACTGGCAATATCCCCAGCATAATCGGCATAATCGCGGCGCAGCGGCCCTTCGGTTTGCGCACGGATTGAATCGGCATTGGCAACAATCCGCCCCAATGGCGCGCGAAGCGCCTTGTCGAGGCGGTCGGCGAATGCCGTATCGACGGGGATTTCATAGGGCAATTCGTCAGGCGGCGGTGCCGATATGCCCGTCGCACGGCCATCGAAGCCAATAAAGTGGCCATCGACGTCGGTGCGAACAGTTGCCGACAATATGATCTCCGCCTCGGGTTGGTCGCGGCGGATGGCACGCTGGTCGATCAGATCATGTGCGCCTGCAATGGCGTTTATGATCGGCAAATCGCCGTCCGAATCTTCGATCAGGCGAACAACCCGCGTCAGTGGTTGGCCAATCAGCACTTGCTCCCCGAACGACAGGGCGGTCAGGCGCAGGGCCGCATCAGTTGACCATGTCCAATCCTCGCTTGCGGCTGGCACAACCGGATCACCATCACTTTGTGGCATCAGCCACGGCGCTCGTTGCGGCCGGACATCCCAGCCACCGACCGAAAGTACCACCGTCTCCCCGTCGGGCCGCGCACGCACCCAGATGTCGAGATCGTGATCGCCTTCCGCAACAACCACACTGCGCGAGACCAAAATCCCGAGCGTTCGCGCCAGCCGCGCCATGGATGCGAGCGGTGGCACCGCAAGCATATCGCCCAATCCAGCACCTGCGCGTTGCTGCAAATCGAGCAGGCGCGGGTCTGCCGTCAGCAGCCGACCGGCACTGTCTACGCGCGCGACGCTTGATTCAGCCATTTTTCAGGCCCGTAATAAAGGCGGGATGCACCATAGATGCACTCCTAAAGCGTCTCGGTTAAGGGCGTGCTAAGGCTCTTCGCACGGCCCACCCTAAACTGACAGCGGCGTGGACGGCGCTGATTGCGAGCGCAGCAATGGGTGAGCCGACAATAAAACAGACAAACCCGATGATCGCATGACCCGCCGGATCGCTGCGCCACTGCGCCATTCGCGCATCATCACGGGCAATTGGTGCTGCAAGCCATGTCGCACCGATAATCACGAAAGCCAGAACAATGCAGCCCCATTGGGCACTGCGCATTGTCAGAGTTATACCCATCGCAAGCACGACGATCATCGCCGCTGACGCGCGCACGGGAATTCTGAACTTTTCCCACCGCGACGTCCCCGCCCCGGCTCGCGTGCTGATAGCGCCGGCACCATCACCGGCAATACCAATTAATAATGCGAACAGCGACGCAACAATCCAACCCGCAAGTGCACTGACAACCGCCACACCGCAGAAACCAAAGCCAGCCAGCGTCACCCATTGCCCCTGAATACCGATTTCCCCTATAACCCTTGCCAGCAGGCGCGCGATCGGCGCCATCACCCACCGCGTGCCCCACCCATCGCTTTCGATATTTGATGCCGTAATGAGGCGTCGCCCGGCACCCTGCGCCGCAACGGCGTTATCAACAACGATTAGCTCTGTGCCTGCTTCCTCGGGAGTCAGCGTCATGCGCGCGGCCCCTTCCTGAACCGTGCGGCGCATCAGTGTCGATCCCAGATCCCAGTCACCCACCATCGCAGCCGTGCGCCGCAACAAGCCCCCGTCAATCCGCGCGACACCGGTCCAGCGCGCCGTCGGATCAATCCGTTCGAAACGGTCATTCGCGGGCTCGTCACGGACACAAAGCAAGACCGGCTCGTCGCTCGCCGCAACCATTGCTAGCCGGTCGGGCGATATGACCAAATCGGGTGGTATCATCAGGACCGCTTCATCGGGATGGATGAACTCGGCCGCATCAGCCACAGTTCGCGCGATGTCGACGCTCAGCCCCTCACCGCGCAAAACGTCAACGGTCGCCAAAAAAGCGGACGTCACACGCTCGACATAAATCACGGCGTGGGCAACGCCTGCAGCCCGAGCGCGACGAAGCTGAAATTCAACGATGTCCGTGCCCAGCACGCGCGGCCCTGCGGTTTCTCCAGCGATCAACAAGGCGGCCAACGGCAAAACATTTTCCCCTGCGGCCCGACCGCACGCAAACGCCTTAGACGATGTTTCGCCGGGATGGCACCCTAAAGGTCGCGCCTAAAGATCAAGCGCGGCAATCGCCCGTTCGATTTTGCGGAGCAGCGCCGGATCAATCCGCTGTGCCTCTGCCGCCAGCGTCGCGACGTCCATAAGCCGCAGGGCACCAAAACTCGCGGCCAGACTGTGCAACCTGGTCGCAGCAGCGCGCCATTCCCCGATTGTGCCCGCGCACGTCAGCGCCACAATATGAGCGTCTGCACTTGCAAAAAATGCGACCCGCAGCTCAGCGATCAGGCCGGGCTCATCGCCCACAGCTGCGGCCAAGGCGGCTTCCAATGCTCCGGGATCATAGGCCATGTGCATCCTCTAATCACGCTCCTTTAAGGAGTGGTTTACACCGCGCGCTGCCCAGCGTTTCGCAATTCAAAAATATTATGGTAAACAGCCAAAATGAACGGGGTCACGCAAGTGGTTGGTCTCTGGCCAAACCAGAATCAGGACGAACGCGCCGAAGACGCGCCGCTCGACCTGGAAGAATTCGCCCTTTACGAAGCGGAGGCCGAAGAACCGCCCCAACACGACTGGGCCGTCATTGCTGTTACTGTTACTTGCGCGCTGCTTGCGCTCGGCTGGATAGGCTGGACTGCCTTTATCTATGCACCGCGCTGGACGGCCACACCGCCCGCACCAGACATGATCGCCATAGGCATCGCGGTTGCTTGCTCACCGCTCGCCGTCATTGGTCTTATCTACACGCTGGCTACCCGCAACAGCCGCAGCATATCGCGGCGGATGACTGATGCGTCGGTGCTGATGCGCAGTGAACAGGGACGGCTTGAGGCAGCCCTTGCGCATGTGTCGAGCCAGCTGGCGCGGGAACAGGGCGCGCTTTCCGAAGCCAATGACAGGCTGATGACGCTGGGCGAGGAAGCCGTCCACCGCATGAAAGTTGCCAGCGTCGCAATGCGCGACGAAGTCGAAACGCTCAATCGCTATGGCCAATCGCTCAAATTCTCGGCAACCTCCGCGCGTGCAGACCTTGCTGTATTGCTTGCCGACTTGCCCAAAGCACAGCTTGAAACGCGGCAAATGGTCTCCGCCCTTCAGGAAGCCGGCATTACCGCCCACGAACGCGCCGGTGCGCTCGATGCACAGCTCGCGTCTTTGACACAGCGGGGCCGCGAGGCTGATGAGATCGCCGGGGGTGCTGCGCAAAAACTCGCCGCGCACCTCTCGCGCGTCGAAAGTGTCAGTGCGAACGCGGGTCAGCAGCTTGAAGACGCGGCTGCAAAAATGACCAATGCGATTGATGCCGCGCTTGATCGTGCCGCGACCGCAGGCGACACCGCACGGCAGAATATGGATGCGCAAGGGGCAGCAATGGTTGCGCTGGTCGACCAGACGCAAGCAGCGCTGGCGCGAACCGGTGCCGACTCCGCCGAAGCGATTGCAAGGCGCGTCGATGATGTTAGCGAAAAACTCGAAGCCATGAGCGCGTTGCTGGCGTCGCAAAGCGAAACGACATCGACACTTTTGAACAGCGTTCGTGAAAATCTTGACGGCGTCGATACCCGCCTCGAAGCGCTTGATGACAAGGGCGTGCTGCGCGCCGAGCGGCTGACCAATGCGCTTGCCGCACTTGACCGGCATGCCGCGACGCTCACGGGTTCGCTTGAAAACGGCACAACGACGGCGGATACGTTGATCGCCAGAACCGAGAGCTTGATGACAGCGCTTGATGCATCGGTGCGCGAAATTGACGAGACACTGCCTGCTGCTCTCGACCGGCTTGAGGCAAAAGCCGACACCAGCCGCGCAAAAGTGGCCGAGGCAGGCCCGGTTGTCAGCAAAATTGAACGCGATGCCACCGCTGCGCTTGACCGCCTGATCGAAGCCGAAGCACTCATCGTCAAACAACGCGCAGCGCTCGACGCTTTAGCAGGCGACACCGAAAACCGCCTCAAATCAAGCAGCGATGCCGCCGTAAAACTTGTCGAAGCCGTAGAAAGCGCCGAAGCCACAACGCGCGCACTTGCCGAAGGGGCTGGTGCGCAGCTGGTCGAGGCGATGGTCCGCGTCCGCGAAACCGCCAACACTGCGGCCGAACGCGCGCGCGAAGCCATTGGTGCGGTCATCCCCGAAGCCACCGCTCAATTCTCCGCTGCCAGCCGCGAAGCGCTGACCAAAGCAATTACCGACGAAGTGCAGGCGCAGATTGCTGATCTGGCACAGGCCGCCGAACATGCCGTCGAAACCGCAAGCAAGGCATCCGATAAATTGATGCGGCAAATGCTGACGATTGCCGAAACCAGTGCTGCGGTTGAGGCGCGCATTGTTGAAGCACGCGACGATGCCGAACGCGGCGACCGCGACAATTTTGCCCGCCGCGTCGCACTGCTCATTGAATCGCTCAATTCGACGGCGATTGATGTCACCAAAATCATGTCGAACGATGTCACTGACAGCGCATGGGCAAGCTACCTGCGCGGCGACCGCGGTGTCTTCACCCGCCGTGCTGTCCGTCTGCTCGACTCTGGAGAGGTCAAGGAAATCGTTCGCCGCTATGACGACGAAAGTGACTTCCGCGAACAGGTGAACCGCTACATCCATGATTTCGAAGCCATGCTCCGCAATGTGCTGGCGACGCGCGATGGCTCGTCGCTCGGCGTGACATTGCTGTCGTCGGACATGGGCAAGCTTTATGTAGCGCTTGCACAGGCAATCGAGCGATTGCGGAGTTAAGAGCACGTCCCTCCGGTTCGAAGCTCAAATTTCCGCTTGACACAACGAACCATATTGGTTATCTGTGATGGCGTTCGCTGTAGCCTCTGATCATGGTTGCTGGGAATGGGATGGTGATCACTGGCAACAATGTTCACTATGACCGGCGCGGAATATATCCGGGACACCAAAGTCGGAAATTT
>JAYTWA010000142.1:0-6865 GCA_043743675.1 Sphingomonadales bacterium | reverse complement strand
GACAATCGGCAATTTCTGGGTCGATATGACGCGGGTCACGCTATATCTGTTATTACCTGCCTGCATCATTCTGACGCTTGTCTACGTTGCAATGGGGGTGCCACAGACCTTGACCGCGTCAGTTGCGGCAACGACTGTAGAGGGAGCGGAGCAAGTCATCGCCTTGGGGCCGGTCGCGTCGCAGCTCGCGATCAAGATGCTCGGCACCAATGGCGGCGGCTTTTTCAACGTTAACTCGGCGCATCCGTTCGAAAACCCGACGGCGCTGTCAAACTTCCTTCAGATGCTGACGATATTCGTGCTTGGCGCAGGACTAACGCTAACCTTCGGCAAAGCGGTGGGCAATCTGCGGCAGGGCTGGACGATTCTTGCCGCGATGCTCGGCCTGTTCCTCATTGGTGTCGGCGTCATTTACTGGGCCGAAGCGGCGGGTAACCCGATCCATCAAACGCTCGGTATCGTGGGCGGCAATATGGAAGGGAAGGATGTTCGTTTCGGTATTGCCGCGACGGCATTGTTTTCAGCAATTACCACGGCCGCTTCGTGCGGCGCGGTCATCGGTATGCACGACAGCTTGATGCCGATGGGCGGGCTGGTGACGATGTTCAACATGCAGTTGGGTGAAGTTGTTGTCGGCGGTGTTGGTGCTGGCTTTTACGGCATCCTGATTTACGCTATCCTTGCTGTCTTCATTGCCGGATTAATGGTTGGGCGCACGCCTGAATATATCGGCAAGAAGATCGAGGCGCGCGAGATGAAGCTCGCGGTACTTGCGATTGCAATCTTGCCGCTTTTCATCCTCGGGCTGACGGCAATTGCCAGTGTGACCAGTGCTGGTTTGGCAGGGCCACTCGCCAAGGGGCCGCATGGTTTTAGCGAAATTCTCTACGCCTATTCGAGTGCGGTCGCCAACAACGGTTCGGCATTTGGCGGGCTGACGGGCAACACGCCGTTTTACAATATTACGCTTGCTATCGGTATGTTTGTCGGGCGGTTCGGAGTCATTTTGCCAGCGCTTGCAATCGCCGGGGGTCTCGCCGCCAAGCGCCGCCTGCCCGAAGGTCCGGGATCATTCCCGACGACGGGATTGTTGTGGATCGGTCTACTCGCGGCGATCATCCTGATCGTGGGGGGCCTCACTTTCCTGCCTAGCCTCGCGCTCGGCCCCATTGCGGACCACTTTCAGGTCGCCGCTGGTACACTTCTCTAAGGAACCGCCATCATGGCTACACAAAGCATCTTTACCGCCGATCTTATGGGCCCCGCGATCCGCGATGCCTTTGTCAAACTCGATCCGCGCACGCTGATCCGCAACCCGGTGATGTTCGTCACGGCGTTGGTTGCGGCGCTCTCGACTGTTTTGTTTGTGCGAAGTCTGATGGGGCAGGGCGGCAATCCGGTGTTCGAAGGGCAGCTCGTCTTCTGGCTGTGGCTGACGGTGCTGTTCGGCAATTTTGCCGAGGCCATTGCCGAAGGGCGGGGCAAGGCGCAGGCGGCTTCACTTCGCGCGACAAAAGCTGACTTGAAGGCCAAATTGCTGGCCGGTGTGGGCGAAACTTGGGAAATGGTGCCCGCGCATAACCTGCAAGTTGGCGAGATCGTTCTGGTCGAAACAGGCGACCTAATTCCAGCCGACGGCGAAGTGGTTGAAGGCGTGGCCAGCGTTAACGAGGCGGCGATTACGGGCGAATCCGCTCCCGTCATCCGTGAAGCCGGTGGTGATCGCTCGGCAGTAACCGCAGGCACGCGCGTTATTGCCGACAGTATCAAGGTGCGCATCACGGCAGCGTCGGGCCAAGGGTTTCTCGACCGGATGATTGCGCTTGTCGAAGGGGCAAGCCGCCAGAAAACGCCGAACGAAATCGCGCTGACGATTCTGCTTGCCGGGCTGACGCTGATCTTCCTGATCGCGGTCGGCACTTTGCCTGCTTTTGCTTCCTATGCGGGGGGCAGCATCGCGGTGCCGGTGCTTGTGGCGTTATTTGTGACACTGATCCCGACGACAATATCGGGTTTGCTTTCGGCTATCGGTATTGCGGGCATGGACCGGCTTGTGCGGTTCAACGTGCTGGCGAAGTCAGGCCGCGCGGTCGAGGCAGCGGGCGATATTGATGTGCTGCTGCTCGACAAGACAGGCACGATTACCATCGGCGATCGTCAGGCAACTGAATTCAAGCCAGTGCCGGGCGTGTCGGATGCGGAACTTATTGCAGCCGCACGTCTTGCAAGCCTTGCCGACGAAACGCCTGAAGGTCGCTCCATTATGGTGCTGGCTGGCGAAGGTGAACAGATACCCGCAGGGGCAGAGACCATCGCCTTCACCTCGCAAACTCGGGTCTCGGGCTTGCAGATCGGAGATCGGTCCTTGGTCAAGGGCGCAGTGGATGCCGTCATCCGTCGGCTTGGCGATGCTGTCGATCCTCGCGCCACGCAGTCGCTTCGTGATATTGCCGATGAAATCGCGCGTTCCGGCGGCACACCCTTGGCTGTTGCCGATGGCAACCGTCTGCTCGGCGTCATACACCTGAAAGATATTGTGAAAGCGGGCATCCGCGAACGGTTTGGTGAGCTGCGCCGCATGGGCATTCGCACCGTGATGATCACGGGCGACAATCCGCTGACGGCCGCAAGTATCGCTGCCGAAAGTGGCGTCGATGATTTCCTTGCCGAGGCAACGCCTGAGGACAAGCTCGACCTGATCCGCAAGGAGCAGGAAGGCGGAAAGCTGGTCGCCATGTGCGGCGATGGCACCAATGATGCCCCTGCGCTCGCCCAGTCCGACGTCGGCGTTGCCATGAACACCGGCACGCAGGCGGCGCGCGAGGCCGGCAATATGGTTGATCTGGACAGTGATCCGACCAAGCTCATCGAAATTGTTGGTCTGGGCAAACAATTGCTGATGACGCGCGGCGCGCTGACCACCTTTTCGATTTCGAACGATGTTGCGAAGTATTTCGCGATTCTACCCGCGATCTTCGTCGTGCTTTATCCAGGATTGGGCGCGCTGAACGTCATGGGTCTTGGCAGCCCTGAAAGCGCGATTTTGTCGGCGATTATCTTCAACGCGATTATCATCCCGATGCTTGTGCCGTTGGCATTGAAAGGCGTTAAATACCGTCCGGTTGATGCAGGGACGCTGCTCGCGCGCAATCTCGCTGTTTATGGCCTTGGTGGCCTTATTGCGCCGTTTGTTGGCATTAAAATTATTGATCTGGCCGTCAACGGCCTCAACCTCGCCTGAGGATACATATCATGCTTACCGAACTTCGTAACGCTATCCGCCCTGCAGTCGTGCTGCTTTTGTTGTTCACGCTAATCACCGGGCTCGCCTATCCGCTTCTGATGACCGGCGTGGCGCAGGCCATAATGCCAGCGCAAGCCAACGGCAGCCTGATCCGTGACGGCGAACGCATTGTCGGTTCAGAACTGATCGGACAGAATTTCGCGCGCGCGGGCTATTTTCATCCTCGTCCCTCGGCGGCTGGCAAGAACGGTTACGACGCCAGTGCCTCGGTAGCGACCAACCTTGCGCCCGGTTCGAAGGATTTGCGCGACGCAATAACCGCCCGCGTAGGCGAAGCGCGCGCTCAGGGAATGACCGGGGTCTCTGTTCCGCCTGACCTGGTCACCACTAGCGCCTCGGGGCTTGATCCCCATATCAGTCCCGAGGCGGCTTTTGCACAAAGCGTGCGCGTGGCATCAGCTCGTAAATTGCCGGAAGCGACAGTGAAAAAACTGATCGACGATCATGTCGAGACAGCATTGCTGGGGTTTTTGGGTGAACCGCGTGTCAATGTTCTCCTACTTAATCGACAATTAGACCGGATTTCGACTAATCCTATTCGATGAGTTATAACCCCGCTCGACCATCTCCCGAAACGCTGCTGAAGGCGGCGAAGCGGGAGGCGCGGGGACGGTTGAAGATATTTCTCGGCGCATCCCCCGGCGTTGGCAAAACCTATGAAATGCTGCGCGAGGGCGCTGACCTGCTGGGGCAAGGAAAGGACGTTGTCGCGGGCGTTGTCGAAACGCATGGTCGCGCCGAGACGCAAAGCCTGACCACGCCGTTCGAGATTTTGGCGCGTAAACCCGTTGAGCATGGCAAGCACAAACTCACCGAATTCGACATTGACGCGATGCTTGCGCGGCGTCCGCAAGTCGCGCTGATCGACGAGTTTGCGCACACCAATGCGCCGGGAAGCCGCCATCCCAAACGCTGGCAGGACGTCGAAGAGCTGCGCGATGCCGGAATCGACGTGCTGACAACGCTGAACATTCAGCATATCGAAAGTCTAAACGATGTCGTCGCCGGATTTACCAAGGTCCGTGTCCGCGAAACAGTGCCAGATGCCCTATTGGATGATGCAGACATCGAGGTCGTTGATCTGCCGCCCGATGAACTGATCGAGCGGCTGAAAGACGGAAAAGTTTATGTCCCGGAAGAGGCGAGCCGCGCCCTTTCCAATTTCTTTTCGAAAGCCAATCTTTCGGCGCTGAGGGAATTGGCGCTGCGGCGTGCGGCGCAAACCGTTGACCGACAAATGCTTGATCATGTCCGCTTGACGGGCGAGCCCGGGATTTGGGCGGCGGGCGAGCGCATCGTCGTTGCAATTGGTGACCAGCCGGGCGGCGAGTTTCTGGTGCGGGCGACGAAGCGTCTTGCCGATATGATGCACGCACCCTGGACGGCTTTAACCGTCGAAACGCCGCGAAGCCTGAGGCTTTCCGAGCGTGCGCAAGCGCAAATTGCAAGTGCCCTCAAGCTCGCCGGAAATATGGGTGCGACGCTTACGACGGTTTCGGCTTCGAATGTTATCACAGGGTTGCGTGCGCATATCGCCGAAAGCCGGGCAACGGCGGTTGTGATTGGCAAGTCCCGGCGGAGCTGGTGGTTCGAGCTTCGCCACGGCTCGATTGTCGATCAGCTGGTGCGTGGGAATGAAGGCATTGCCCTTCATGTCATGCCGCTTCCGCTGCCATCGGGCGACGATGACCGCTCGAGAGCGTCTGCGCTCGACACACGCGGCGTTACTTATGGATTGGCGATGGTTGCTGTTACTACGGGGATCGGCATCTTCCTCCAGCCGCTGCTCGGCATCAACGCCATCGACCTGCTGTATCTCGTGCCCGTCGTGGCGACTGCAACCCTGTTTGGTCTGCGGGCGTCGCTGATCGCCAGCCTGTCCGGCGCCTTGGCTTATAATTTCTTCTTTCTGCCGCCAATTCACACTTTTACCATTGGAGACCCGCAGAACATTATCACGTTCGGCATATTGACGGGCGTCGGCATCGTTGCGGCCCAGTTGGCCGGGCGCTTGCGGCGTGAGGCGAATGTCGGCGCGCGATCATCAGCAGAGAACGCCGCGCTCGCTGCATTTGGCCAGCGTCTTGCCGCAATATCCGACGAAAGCGGGACTGCCGCAGTCACCTGTTCGGAGATTGCCAGTACATTGAACATCGATACGGTTCTGTTGCTGAAAAAAGGCGGGAAGCCGTTGATTGCCGGGGCCGTGCCGGAAGGCCCTTCGCTCGGTCCAATCGATCTGACCGCAGCAGATTGGGCATTTGAGCGCAACGAACTCGCTGGACGCGATACGGCGACGCTGACCGCGAGCGACTGGCAATTTCATCCGCTTGCCACCTCAATGGGTGTTCTGGCAGTCCTCGGGATCGGACACGGCGGACGCGGCGATCCCTTGCCAGCCGAAAAGCGGGTCTTATTTGCTACGATGCTCGGCCAAGCCGCACTCGCTCATGAAAGGCTCAAGCTGGAAGGCGAAGCACGCGAAATGGCCGCACTCAAGCAGCGCGATGAACTCCGCGCGACTTTGATTTCTTCCCTCGGCCATGATCTCAAAACGCCGCTCACCTCGGTTCTTGCCGCAGCCGATGCTCTGGCACACGAAAATACCGGTTCAAAAGCAGCGGAAACGCTTAAGGCGGAGGCCCAGCGTCTTGCGCGATTGTTTGACGATCTTGTCGAAATGACGCGGATCGAAGCCGGGGCATTGGTGGTTCGACTTGAGGCCACCGACTTGACCGATGCCGTGTCAGTGGCTGTTCACGACCTGAAAGCAACACTCACCGCACACAAGATCGTTCTTGACGTTCCCGTTACCCTTCCGCTCGTCCAGGCAGATCCCCGCATGTTGCACCACATGCTGATCAACCTGCTCGACAATGCCGCCAAATTTGCGCCGCCGTATACCGAAATCAAACTGTCCGCACGGCGCGAGCCTGATCGCCTCTGGCTTGCCGTGCTCGATCAAGGGCCGGGATTGCCCGACGATGCAAGGCATGACCTGTTCGGGCAGTTCGCGCGCGGTGAAGGGAGTGACAGTAAGGGTGGCACTGGTCTTGGACTCGCCATCGTTAAAGGGTTCGGCGAGGCAATGGGCCTGAAGGTCCGCGCTTTGAGCCGAGCCGACGAGCCGGGTTCGTGTTTCGAAATTATATGGCCCTTGTCGATGATCCGGACAGTATCAGCGGAGGCAACGCTGGTATGATGCCACCCATCCTGATCGTTGATGACGAAATGGCCATTCGACGGTTGGTGCGCGGTGCGCTGGAACGGCAGGATTACCAATGCAATGAGGCAGCGAATGCTACCGAGGCGCTCGGCCTTGCGCGGCATCCGGGTTGTGAGCTTGTGCTGCTTGATCTGGGACTGCCCGACCGCGATGGCATGGAACTGATCCCGCTGCTGAAAGCGATGGACCGCGCCGTAGTCGTGCTAACGGCGCGCGATGCCGTATCGGAGAAAGTCGCTGCGCTCGATCTTGGTGCGGATGATTATGTGACCAAGCCATTCGACACGGACGAGCTGCTTGCGCGCGTTCGTGTCGCCATGCGGCACCGCGCTGGG
>JAYTWA010000141.1:0-15095 GCA_043743675.1 Sphingomonadales bacterium | reverse complement strand
AGTGAATCCATCGCGACAACATGATCGAACGCGCCGAGGTCTGCTGAAAGCATGTCGCCACTTCGCCAGTCAATTTTCAGGCCCACCGGCGCACGCTTGCGGGCGATGTCGACAAGGCCCGCCGCAACATCGATTGCGACGACTTCGGCACCGCGCATCGCCGCCTCGACCGCGAGCGATCCGGTGCCGCATCCGGCATCAAGCAGGCGCAAGCTCGTCATGTCGGCGGGGAGCATGTCGAGAATGGTGGCGCGCATCTTGTCACGCCCTGCGCGGACGGTTGCGCGAATGCCACTGACTTGCGCGTCCGATGTCAGCCGTTCCCAGGCATCGCGCGCCGTCCGGTCAAAATACGTTTCGAGGCCGTCGCGGTAGCTGTCATATGTGGCTGTGGCACGCATCATTCGAAGCCCAGAAATTCAAAAATGTCGCGATCCTTCATCGGCATGGCGTCAAGCGGATCGGTGCCCGCCCACAAAACCGCAGCAAGGCGCATATATTCCTTGCGCACCGCCTCCACTTCAGGCGTGTCTTCCATTTCAAAGATCGTGCATTTTTTAAGGCGGCTGCGGCGGATGGCGTCAAGATCAGGGAAATGCGCAAGCGTTTTCAAGCCGGTTGCGGCGTTGAAGCGGTCGATCTCGTCGGTCGCCGCGCTGCGGTTGGCAATAACGCCTGCCATGCGCACATCGTAGTTTTTCGACTTGGCTTTAATAGCGGCGACAATGCGGTTCATGGCGAAGATGCTGTCGAAATCATTCGCGGCGACGACGACCGCACGTTCAGCATGTTGCAACGGTGCGGCAAAACCGCCGCACACAACGTCTCCGAGCACGTCGAAAATAACGACATCAGTTTCTTCGAGCAAATGGTGTTGCTTGAGCAGTTTTACGGTCTGGCCGACGACATAACCGCCGCACCCTGTTCCTGCTGGTGGCCCGCCCGCTTCGACACACATGACGCCGTTAAACCCTTCGAACATATAATCCTCGGGGCGAAGTTCTTCGGCATGGAATTCAACGGTTTCGAGGACGTCGATGACTGTCGGCATCAGCTTCTTGGTCAGTGTGAATGTGCTGTCATGCTTGGGATCGCAGCCGATTTGCAGCACGCGTTTGCCGAGCAGAGAAAGCGCGGCGGATAGGTTTGAGCTGGTCGTCGATTTGCCGATCCCGCCTTTGCCGTAAACCGCAATGACTTTCGCATTGCCGATCTTGTCGCCCGGATCGAGTTTGACTTGGAGGCTGCCTTCGCCATCAAGTCCGCGTGCTGGTGGGTCCATGAGTGCCATTATGCGGCTATTCCTTCTAAACGATCTTCGATTGCGTCGGATGCGGCGTGGAGCGCCGCAAGTGTTTCGGCGTCGGGAGCCCAGAAATTACGGTCACTCGCTTCGAGCAGGCGGCTCGCCATCCGAGCGGTTGATTTGGGGTTCAGCGCGGACAGGCGTTCGCGCATGTCATCGTCGAGAACATAGGTCTCGCTGATCTTCTGATAAATCCAGGGCGACACGCCTTCGGTCGTTGCGGACCAGCCCATTGTGTTCGTGACCGACGCTTCGATATTGCGGACGCCTTCGAAACCGTGGCGCAACATCCCTTCATACCAGACCGGATTGAGCATCCGCGTGCGTGTTTCAAGATCGACTTGCTCGCCAATCGTGCGGACTTTGCTCGTGCTGCCCTGCGTGGCGTCAACGATATAGGCGGGGACCGTTTCACCGCGCGCACGGGCGACCGAGCGGCTGATCCCGCCAAGGCCATCGACATAATGATCGACCGTGGTGACGCCGAGTTCAACTGAATCGAGATTCTGATACGCCAGTTCGACAGTGGCAAGAGCGCTTTCGAACAGCGGCTTGTTGCGCGTCGCAATGCCGCTGCGGCCATACGCATAACCTTTCTGGCTTTCGAAGGCGTTGGCGAGTTCGTCGGGGTCGGTCCACGCGCCATTGTCGATCATCAGGTTGACGTTCGCGCCATAAGCGCCTTCGGCATTCGAATAGACGCGGAGCGCAGCGGTTTCGAGGTCGCAGCCATGTTCCGCCTGATGCTTCAGGCTGTTGGCGCGGACGTGGTTTTGATCGAGCGGTTCGTTCTCGGCGCTGGCAGCAAGAAACGCAGCTTCGGCGAGCATCCGCGTTTGCAGCGGGAGAAGGTCGCGAAAAATGCCCGAGAGCGTGACGATCACGTCAATGCGCGCGCGGCCGAGTTCAGCGAGCGGGATCAGTTCGGCACCGGCGAGGCGGCCGTAGCTGTCAAAGCGTGGCCGCGCACCGATCAGCGCCAGTGCCTGCGCAATCTGCGCGCCTTCGGACTTCAGATTGTCCGTGCCCCACAGGACCATGGCGAGCGTGGTCGGTGCGCTGCCCGTGTCTGCGACGTGGCGCGCGATGAGCGCTTCGGCCTGTGCGCCGCCTTCAGCACAAGCAAACCGGCTGGGGATACGGAACGGATCGAACCCGTGGATATTGCGACCGGTGGGCAAGACATCCGGATTGCGGATCAAGTCACCGCCGGGCGCGGGGCGGATGAATTTGGCGTCAAGCGCACGAATGACGCCGCCGAGTTCATCCTCATTGATCGCGTGAAGCCCTTCAGGGATCAGCGTTTGTTCGAGTTCGTAGAGCTGCGTACCAAGTGTTTCGGGATTGCTTGCGTCAAGATCAAGCGCCGTTGCCGCTTCCTCGATCATCGTTTCGAGGCTATTGCGTTCGTCGCCATCGGGTGAACTGCGATACCGATCAAGCAGGATTTTGAGATCGTTAAGGCCCGCATAGAGCCCGGCTTCGGTCAGCGCAGGCGTGAGGTAGGAAATCAGCGTTGCACCCGACCGGCGCTTGGCAATCAGCCCTTCGGACGGATTGTTCGACGCATAAAGATAAAAATTGGGCAGATCACCGATCAGCCGCTCAGGCCAGCATTTGGCTGACAGCCCCGCTTGTTTGCCGGGCATGAATTCAAGCGCACCGTGCGTGCCGAAATGCAGCACCGCGTCCGCCGCAAAATCTTCGCGCAGGTAACGATAGAACGTACTGAACGCATGCGTCGGTGTAAACGTACCTTCGAACAGCATCCGCATCGGATCGCCTTCATAGCCGAAGCTGGGCTGCACACCGATGAAGACATTGCCGAATTGTGCGCCATAAATGTGGATGCTGCTGCCGTCGGCTTGCGCTTTGCCGGGGGCGGGTCCCCATTGCGTTTCGATTTCGCGCAAGTGCGGTTCGCGGCGGACATGATCGTCAGCGGGGATGCGCGCGTGGACGTTCGCATCGGCACCGAAGCGTTCAGCGTTTCCTTTGAGGAGTGTGTCGCGCAGCGCGTCGACGCTGGCGGGGAGTTCAACGTCGTAACCTTCGGCATGGAGCCGCGTGAGCGTGGCGAACACGGATTCAAAGACCGACAGGTAAGCGGCCGTTCCAGTCGCGCCCGCGTTTGGCGGAAAGTTGAACAGCACCATTGCCAGCTTGCGCGTGGCCCGCTCAGAACGGCGCAGCGTAACCAGTTTGGCGACTTTGGCCGCGAGCGCTTCGGCGCGTTCAGGGCAGGCGCGCATTTCGCGGATCAGGCCGCCGGTGGGGAATGTGCAGCCGCGCGCGCAGCCGGTGCAAGGTTCGCCTGATCCATCCGAACGCCCGCCAAATGTCGCTGGCAGGATTGCGCCGTCGAGTTCGGGAATAGCCACCATCATGGTCGCTTCGAGCGGAAGCAGACCGCTGCGCCCCGCGCCCCATTGCTCAAGCGTCTGAAACTCGAGCGGATGCGCCGAGATATACGGCACGTCAAGAACGGCCAATGTTTCTTCGGCGGCCTTGGCATCGTTATAAGCGGGGCCACCGACGAGTGAAAAACCGGTAAGCGAAACAACCGCATCGACGGTTGCCACTCCGTCTTTCATGAAGAAGGTATCAATGGCCGGGCGGCTGTCGAGGCCGCTGGCAAAAGCGGGAATGACGTTCAGCCCGCGTGCTTCCATCGCCGCGATGACGCCATCATAATGTGCACTGTCCCGTCCGAGGATATATGACCGCAGCATCAGCAGGCCGACAGTGCCTTGCTTTGGCAGGCGTTGCAGGCGCGAGATATTGTCTGTCATCCGTTCAGGCAGCGCCGGATGATAGACGCCGAGTTCGGGATATTCGACGGGCTGTGCGGGTTTCATCGTGCCGCGCAGGTCGCGCCGTTCGCCATCGGCATAGCGGTCAACCAGTGCACGGACCATGTTCACGACATTGTCGTCGCTGCCTGCCAGCCAATATTGCAGCGTCAGGAAATACGCCCGGACATCTTGCGCTGCGCCCGGAATGAAGCGCAGGATTTTAGGCAGACGACGTAGCATTTTCATCTGCCCGGCACCACCCGACTGACCGGGTTTTGATGAGCCGCGCAGTTTTTTGAGCAGCGCCATCGGGCCGCTCGCGGGCTTGTCCATGCGATAGTCACCGAGGCGGGTCAGCTTGACGACCTCGCTTGCCGACATGAGCCCGAGCATCGCGTCGCAATGCTCACGCCGGGCGACGAGCGCGGGCATGACGGCGTTGATATGATCTTCGAGGAACAGCATCGTCGCGATGATGATGTCGCCGGTGGCAATGTCTTCGCGGCACCGTTCAAGCGTCGCGGGATTGCGATCCCAGTCGGCGGCGGCGTGGAAGGCGATGCTGATCCCTGATCCGCCCTGTGCCAATTGCGCGGCGGCCCGTTCGGCGGCACCCGACAAATGATTATCGAGCGTCACGATGACGACGCGCACTTTAGGAGTGTGGCTACCGTGCATAATGCGCCTTTGCGTCATACAGCGTGTCGCGCGTGATGGTGGCGAGGCCGCGTTCGGCAGCAAAGACTTCGGTGTTGCGACGCGCTTTTCCGCGCACGAAAAACGGGATTTTGCCGAGTTCCTTTTCGGCTTCTGATGTCCAGCCTTGCCCAATCGCCGGAACATGTTCTGCGATGAGGGGAGCGGGCGCAGGCGAGTGCGCCGCGAGATGCGACGACCCCGCATCATCCGAAAATTCGAAATCACCACGGAACATCGTCAACAGATGCTCTTCGAGGCCCATGGTCAGCGGGTGAACCCAGCTGTCAAACAACACATTCGCGCCTTCCCAGCCCATTTGCGGCGAATGGCGCGCCGGGAAGTCCTGAACATGGACGGGCGCCGAAATCACCGCGCAGGGGATGCGAAAGCGCTTGGCGATGTGGCGTTCCATCTGGCTGCCCAGCACGAGTTCGGGCGACAGCGCTTCGATGGCGGCTTCAACTTCGAGATAGTCGTCAGTAATCAGCGGCTCGAGATCATAGAGCTTTGCCGCGTCGCGCATGTCGCGCGCAAACTCGCGGTTGTAGCAGCCGAGGCCAACAACCTGAAAACCCAGTTCATCGCGGGCGACGCGAGCAGCGGCAATGGCGTGCGTTGCGTCGCCGAAGATGAAAACGCGCTTGCCAGTGAGATACGTGGAATCGACCGAACGGCTATACCACGGCAAGCGTGAGGGATCGGCAGCGAGCGCCGCGCTCGCGTCAATGCCGGTGGCGGAGGCGACTTCGGCCAAGAAATCGCGCGTTGCGCCGTGGCCGATGGGGACGGTGCGAATGGTTGTCTGGCCAAATGTCTTTTCGAGCCAGCGCGCGGCGGTGTCGGCAATTTCGGGATACATCAGCACATTGATGTCCGCATCGCCAAGGCGCGCGAGATCGGCGGGGCTGGCGTCGAGCGGCGCGATGACATTCACATCGACACCGAGCGAGTCGAGCAGCTTCACGACTTCAAGAATGTCATCGCGGTGGCGGAACCCAAGTGCCGAAGGCCCAAGCAGGTTGGCACGCGGGCGTACGCTGCGGTTGCGAACAATGTTTTTGTCAGCGAGCTTGCGGACGAGCTGATAAAATGTTTCCGCCGCGCCCCAGTTTTCCTTGCGTTGATAACTGGGCAATTCAAGCGCAACGACTGGGATGGGGAGCCGCATGGCGTCGATCAGGCCACCCGGATCATCCTGAATCAATTCGGCCGTGCACGATGCGCCAACCAGCATCGCTTGCGGCTGATAGCGCTCATAGGCATCGCGCGCGGCTTTCTGGAAAAGTTCGGCAGTGTCTTTGCCAAGATCGCGCGCCTGAAATGTCGTGTAGGTGACCGGCGGGCGTTTGCCGCGCCGTTCGATCATCGTGAACAGCAGGTCAGCATAGGTATCGCCCTGTGGCGCATGAAGGACATAGTGGACGCCTGTCATCGCGGTCGCGATCCGCATGGCCCCGACGTGGGGCGGGCCTTCATATGTCCAGATGGTCAGTTCCATCAGACGCGCAATACGTCGCGGCGGCGCAGGGGCCGGGCGAACAGTTCGGCAAGATCCCCTGCCTGTTCAAAACCGTGGATCGGCGAGAAAACAAGCTCGATCGCCCATTTGGTCGTCAGCCCTTCAGCCTCCAGCGGATTGGCAAGCCCGAGGCCACAGACGGTAAGGTCGGGCTTGGCAGCGCGAACCCGGTCAAGCTGGCGGTCGACATCCTGCCCTTCGCTGATTGTGGTGTCAGCGGGGAGCAGTGCGAGTTCCTGCGCAAGATGTTTGCGGTGGAGATAAGGCGTGCCGACTTCGAGTGGGACCATGCCGAGTTCTTCACTGAGGAAACGCGCGAGCGGGATTTCCAGCTGTGAGTCAGGCAGGAAGAAAATGCTCTTGCCGTTCAGCCGTTCGGCGGAATGCGCAATTGCCTGTTTGGCGCGCGCGCGGCCCGGCGCAATGACGCGGCGGAAATGCATTTCATCAATACCGAAGGCGTGGGCGGCGGCGTGGAGCCAGTTTGTCGTGCCTTCCGCGCCGAAGGGAAACAGGGCGTCAAGACGTTGGGCGTCGCGATCTTCAAGTGCACGCGCGGTTTCGCCGAGGAAAGGCTGAGCGAGGAGAAAGCGGGTGTTGGGCCCGACCGGCGGCAAGTCGGCTGCACGGCGCGCAGGGAGGCAATGGACAGGGCCAATGCCAAGTTCGTCGAACAAGCGCAGGAACTGATCCTCGACAACATCGGGCAGCGCGCCGACGATCATCAGGCTTTGTTCGCCTGAGTGGTCGATGGGCAGTTCGGGCACGAGTGAGGCGAGACAGGCGTCCTCGCCCTCGGTAAATGTCGTCTCGATCCCCGATCCCGAATAATTCAGAATGCGGACGTTGGGCGAATGCTTTTGTGACAGGCGTTGCGATGCGCGGCTCAGGTCAAGCTTGATCACTTCGGATGGACAGGAACCAACAAGGAACAGCAACTTTATGTCGGGGCGGCGGGCCAACAGCTTATCGACAACGCGGTCGAGTTCTTCGTTGCAATCGGCCATTCCAGCCAAGTCGCGTTCGCCAATGATCGCGGTGCCAAAACGCGGCTCAGCAAAAATCATAACGCCGGCCGCTGATTGCAGCAAATGTGCACATGTGCGGCTGCCGACAACAAGGAAAAATGCATCCTGAACCTTACGGTGGAGCCAGATGATGCCCGTCAGGCCGCAGAACACTTCACGCTGTCCGCGTTCGCGCAGGACGGGCGCACAATCAGTCGTCGCGGCGGGCATGACGCCACTCATGCAGTCACCATCTTGGGTGCGGCTTGAAGGCGGGCCGCGCGGAGTTTCAGCAGAAATTGCCCTGCATTGATTACATAGGCCGCATAGGCCGCGAGTGCGATCAACATGCGGCTCGTTTCGCTGCCAAGCCCGAACCACAATGCAACGACATAAGCGGTGTGCAGCGCGATGACGAACATCGAAAAGAAATCTTCCCACCAGAAGCTTTCCGCAAACAAATATTTGCCGAAAACAACCTTTTCCCAGATCGCGCCGGTGACCATAATCGTGTAAAGTGCTAGCGTCTTGACGACGACGGAAATGGCTGCAGCTTCAGCGCCTTCGCCCGTGCTCAGGAAGCGCAATACGAGGAAGAGGCTGACAAGGAAAATGACGAATTGCACCGGCGCAAGAATACCCTGAACCAAAGTCCACACCGATGAGTCGCGACGGGCGCGTTCCTCGGGGGTGTATAAGGGTCTTCTCGACTCCATTTTTTTGTAATCGCCTCCTGCCCAGAGACTGCCCCGCCGCCCGACATGTGTCAAATCATTTTGACGTCCAAAATAATTTACACACGCCTTTATTTTATGTTACGTTCAGATTGCAACTGAGCGGCAAGCGCCATATCGTGTGAGTCGTCGGGAGCGGTTTTTGGACTAGCTCGGAGGGTGCGGCATATTCGCACTCCGGCTCAGGGTCGGGAGAACCCCATGGCGAGCGTATACGGGATCGTGCGGTCGATAGCGAAGGCGGGCTCGCCTGGGCCCATGCTGCGCAGCTTTGTTGGTCGAAGGCCTGTTGCTGATGCCGTTCCTGCAAAGCCAGCCGGATTTGTCGCATTGGTTGAAAGCGAAATTATTCCGCGCCTTATGGTCGCGCATGGTCGCGATGGCGATGAGCATATCGCAGCAGTGCCGCAGCACAATCCGACAATTAATTACCATGAGGCCAAAAATTTTGCACCGCTCGCGATCACATTGGACGCAAGTGCGCTGCTCGATCATGTTGATGTTTTCGTGCAGCGCGGCGTCACAATCGATACGATTTTTGTTGACCTGCTGGCGCCTGCCGCGCGGCACCTTGGCGAGATGTGGGACGAGGATAGTGCGGATTTTGTAACCGTAACAATGGCGCTGTGGCGTTTACAGGAAGTTGTCCGCGAATTATCAGCACGTGTGCCTATACGCGGTGGAATTGGTGTCGAGCATGTCCGCACAGCGCTGTTCGCCGTAATGCCCGGCGATGACCATAGTTTTGGCACGGTCATTATCGAAGACGTGTTCCGGCGCGCGGGCTGGTCGACGGATATTATGACAGATACCAGCACATCGACATTGCTCGCGATGGTTGCTCGAAATTCTTATGATCTTGTCGGATTGACGGTCAGCGGCACAGTATGCGCTGAGGACGCGCCGTCACTGATCAATGCGGTGCGCAGCGTTTCGCGCAATCCGTTTGTTGGCATCATGGTGGGCGGGTCGATATTTAATGTTGCACCGCAACTTGCGATTGAAATAGGAGCCGATGCGACGGCACCCGATGCGCTGCAAGCGCTGACAGTGGCGGGCACACTTGTAGATGGGCTTCACGCGCGCAGCGAACTCTGCGCTTGATTGCTTAAAAGGGGCCTATGCCCAGTGAATATTGCGTCTGCCCTTACTGTCCCGCTCCGCACGCCCAATGTGACGCTGGGATCACTTGGCGCAACGGCAGCAGCGCGCTTGGCGGAAGCGGCGGGCGATCTGGTCCTGATCCTCGAACCCGACGGCACTGTCATTGATTATTCAATCGCCAGTCACGAACCCGCAATCGAAGGGTCGGATGCGTGGATTGGACAGAAGTGGAGTGAGATCGTCACGGTGGAGAGCCGCAGCAAAATTGACGATATGCTGGGATCAATTGCGGCTGGTGGGCCATCGCGCTGGCGGCAGGTAAACCATCCGACATCGTCAGGCGACATTCCCGTCCGATACTGGACTGTTGCATCAGGCAATGAAGGCCGTGTGATTGCGGTGGGGCGTGACCTGCGCGCCAATGCTGTGTTGCAGCAACGATTGATGCAGGTCCAGCAATCGCTAGAGCGCGATTATTTGCGGCTGCGGCAAGCGGAGTCGCGATATCGGATGCTGTTCGAGCGTGCGTCCGAAGCCATTCTGGTCGTCGATGCCGAAAGCCGCCGCATCCGAGAGGCCAATCCAGCGGCGACACGTTTGCTTGGCGCGCCCGAAGGGGGGCTCGTCAATCGCCCGTTGAGCGTCGCTGCTGATCCGCATGCACATGATTCATTAATTGCCTATCTCGGTGCGGTGAGTGCCGCTGACCAGCCGCCAATGGCCATGCAATTGCCCGGCGGACGCGGCAGCGTGATCCTGTCCGCCAGCATTTTCCGGCAAGACCAGGCGAGCTATTTTCTTGTCCGCCTTGATGGCAGTTCGGGCGCTTTGCGCGACTTGCGGGGCGATGCCCAGATGCTCGACATTCTGGCGCGCATGCCCGATGCCTTTGTGTTGACCGATGCAGACCTGAATGTCGTGGCTGCCAATGCTGCCTTTATTGATCTGGCTCAAATGGCCTCTGTCGAACGGGTGCGCGGGACGCCGATTGCTGCCTATGTCGGGCGCGCAGGCATCGACCTCGACCTGATTATTGCACAAATCCGCGAACATGGATCGGCACGTAACGTTGCAACGATTATCCGGGCTGCCGACGGAACGCAGGAGGAAGTCGAAGTTTCCGCCGTCGCAGCGCCAGGTGACGATGGCCAGTGCTACGGATTCAACATCCGTGCAATTGCCCGTCGGACGCGAGACTTGCCCCCAGTCGAACGCGATCTGCCACGATCCGTCGAGCAGCTGACGGATTTGGTCGGGCGCATGTCACTCAAGGAAATCGTTCGTGAATCGACCGACCTAATCGAACGGCTCTGCATCGAGGCTGCCCTCGCCTACACAGCGGACAACCGCGCGTCGGCCGCCGAAATATTGGGCGTCAGCCGCCAAAGTCTCTATTCGAAATTGCACCGGCACGGGCTGGGCAATTTGGGGGCCGAGGACGAATAGAAACTGTCCAAATCCGTTGACACTATAAAGTGTCAAGCGTAGCTTTCGAACCATGGATAGGTCCGTGACATCGCTGCCAAAATCGGTATTGCCGGCCCCACGCGATGTGTTGGCGCTACTCAAGCCGATCACGTGGTTTCCGCCAATGTGGGCATTTATGTGTGGCGTTGTGTCATCAGGCGTCTCTGTAATGGATCGCTGGCCTTTTTTGGTTGCGGGCGTGCTGCTGACCGGGCCGTTGGTGTGCGGGACGTCGCAAGCCGTGAATGACTGGTTTGACCGTCATGTCGATGCGATCAACGAGCCCAAGCGGCCAATCCCATCGGGGCGAATTCCCGGCAATTGGGGCTTACGGATAGCGATCATCGGGACCGTCCTTTCAGTGATCGTGGCGTGGGCAACGGGGCCTTGGGTGTTGGCGGGCACGGCGCTCGGCTTGGTCTGTGCCTGGATTTACAGCGCGCCGCCGCTGCGGTTGAAAGCTGATGGCTGGTGGGGGCCGGCACTGGTTGCGCTGACCTATGAGGGGCTAACGTGGTTTACGGGTGCTGCTGTTATGCTCGGTGCGTTGCCCTCGGCGCACATCCTGATCGTGCTTGGGCTTTACAGTCTGGGCGCACATGGCATCATGACATTGAATGATTTCAAAGCGGTTGAAGGCGATGTTGCCACGGGCGTGCGATCTTTGCCGGTTGTGCTGGGGGTGAAGAATGCAGCGCGGCTTGCGTGCGTTGTGATGGCCGTGCCGCAGATGATTGTAGTAGGCCTGCTTGGGCTTTGGGGTCATGACGTTTCGGCAATTATTGTTGCGGTGCTGATCGTAGGGCAGCTGGGCCTGATGACGCGCCTCCTGAGCGATCCGCGTGGGCGAGCGCCGTGGTATAATGCCAGCGGAACGACGCTTTATGTGCTCGGCATGCTAGCCGCCGCGCTTGGATTGGGCGGAACGATATGAGCTGGTTTGCCATTGTCCGATTGGGCGGGGTGCAGGCGGCGATTGGTGCAATGGTGATGCTGTGCACCTCGCTGCTCAACCGTGTGATGGTTGTCGAATATGCAATGGCGGCAGCGGTCCCGGCGGGTCTGGTCGCGTGGCATTATGCGGTGCAGCTGTCACGGCCCGTCTGGGGGCATGGATCGGACAAAGGGCGGCGGCGGACACCGTGGATTGTCGGCGGGATGGCGGTGCTGGCGGGCGGGGCAATGCTCGCGGTCTATGCGACGGTGAGCGGATCGATGCTGCTGGAGGTACTGGCGTTCACGCTGATCGGTGCGGGCGTTGGTGCGGCGGGAACGTCATTGCTTGCGATACTGGCAACGCAGACGCGACCGGATCAGCGTGCGGCCGCTGCTGCGATTACCTGGATCATGATGATTGTTGGCATTATCATAACGGCAGGCGTCGCGGGACAAATGCTGAAACCTTTTTCAGTTGAGCGGCTTGTCGTCGTTGTATGCGGTGTGGCGGCGGCAGCGTTTATGCTGGCGCTGGTTTCGGTTTGGGGGGTGGAAAAAGTGCGGGCGGTTGAGCCAGCACAGGCACCGGCGGATTTCCGCAGCGCCGTTATCGAAATGATGGCGGATCGCGAGGCACGCGTGTTTACGCTGTTCGTGTTCGTGTCGATGCTGGCTTATTCGATGCAGGACATGATCCTCGAGCCATTTGCGGGATTAATGTTTGCAATGTCGCCGGGTGAAACAACGTCATTGTCGGGTGTGCAACACATTGGTGTGCTGGCAGGCATGATCCTTGTCGGTGTTGGCGGGCGTGCGTTTGCAAAGGATGCGGGCAGTCTGCGCAATTGGACGGTTGCGGGGTGCCTTGGTTCGGCGCTGGCACTGGCGGGACTTGCAATTGCTGCGCGGGTAGCGCCGCATTGGCCGATTATTGGTAATGTCGCGCTGCTGGGGTTTTGCAATGGTATTTTCGCCGTGTCCGCGATTGGCGCGATGATGGCGCTTGCGGGGGCTGGGGGAAAAGCAAGAGAGGGCGTTCGCATGGGCGTTTGGGGCGCATCACAGGCTATCGCCTTCGGGCTGGGTGGCCTGATCGGCGCGGTTGGCGTTGATGCAGGGCGCGGAGCGATGGGCGCAGATGGCCCGGCGTTCGCGCTGATTTTCGGGATTGAAGCAGGGATATTTTTGCTGGCGGCGCTGGTTGCGACGCGAGCGGTTGCCGGGCGCTATGGTGCGTCCGACAGGTTGGTGGCAGGTGCGGTATGACAAAGATTGTTCAATATGATGCGGTTGTGGTCGGTGGCGGCCCCTCGGGCGCGACAGCCGCGACGACATTGGCGCGGGCAGGCCGTTCGGTCTTGCTGCTCGATCGGGCCGGGCGGATTAAGCCGTGTGGTGGGGCCGTCCCACCGCGCGCGATCCGCGATTTCGACATCCCCGACAGCCAGATTGTCGCGAAAGCCAAATGCGCGCGGATGATTGCACCGTCAAACAAGACAGTGGACATGCCGGTCGGGGCGGATGGCTATGTGGGCATGGTCGATCGCGAGCATTTTGACGAATGGTTGCGCGCGCGCGCGGCATTGGCGGGTGCGGAACGGCGGACGGGAACATATGAATCGCTGGAGCGCGATGCCGATGGCACGGCTGTAATCGTGTATCGCGATGACCGTTCGGGTGATCGGATGCGCGTGCGGGCGAAAGCGGTGATCGGGGCCGATGGCGCGCGGTCGGGTGTGGCACGCAGCAATCTGAAAGGCGCAGACAATGTGCCGTGCGTCTTTGCCTATCATGAAGTGATCAAGACGCCCGAAGCGGGGTTCGACCGGGAACGCTGCGACGTCTATTATCAGGGGCAGTTTTCGCCTGATTTTTATGCCTGGGTTTTCCCGCATGGCGAGACTGCGAGTGTTGGCCTTGGCAGCGCGCAAAAGGGTTTTGCCCTGCGTCCAGCGACCAAGGCGTTGCGCGAAGCCATCGGGTTGGCGGATGCCGAAACAATCCGTGTCGAAGGCGCGCCGATTCCAATGAAGCCATTGAAACGGTGGGACAATGGCCGCGATTTGATTGTGTGTGGAGACGCAGCAGGTGTGGTTGCGCCCTCATCGGGTGAGGGGATTTATTATGCGCTTGAGTGCGGGCGGATTGCAGCGGTTGCGGTTGATGCGTTTCTGACCAGCGGAAAACCAGCGGCGCTGCGGCAGGCGCGCAAAGCGTTCATGCGCGATCATGGCCGCGTGTTCTGGATCCTCGGCATGATGCAATATTTCTGGTATTCTTCCGACAAGCGGCGCGAGCGCTTTGTCAAAATGTGCGCCGATCCCGATGTTCAGCAGCTGACGTGGGATGCTTATATGAACAAAAAGCTGGTGCGGGCGAAACCGGGCGCACATGTGAAAATATTCTTCAAGGATATGGGGCATTTGCTCGGGCTGTCGCGGGCGTAGTGGAAGCATTCTTCACCAGCGGCCATGCCGTTGATCTTGTGCTCGCGTTCATGGCCGTTGAGGCGATTGCTCTCATTGCGATGAAGCGTCGTGCACTGACAGTGATACTTACAATATTACCTGGCGCTGTCATGATGCTGGCGTTGCGCGCGGCATTATTGAGCGCAGGATGGCAGTGGGTAGCCATCTGGCTGACGGTGTCGCTACCGCTCCATCTGGCGGACTTGCGACACCGTAAGCTGATTTAGGGTTTAACCCTGCGTGTCGAGATAGGCGATCACGTCGGCACGCTTCTGAGGATCTTTCAGACCAGTGTAGGTCATCTTCGTGCCCGGAATTACGCGCTGTGGCGCTTCAAGATACTGAAACAACTTCTCGTTGGTCCACGTTATCCCACTGCCTTTGTTTGCTGTCGAGTAGCTGTAGCCTGGAATGCTACCCGATTTCCGTCCTTGGATAGCGTGTAGTGAAGGACCGACCATGTTCTTTCCGGCTTCGACAGCGTGGCATGTTTTGCAAACAGCAAAGGCTTTTTCGCCAGCCGCAGCATCACCCGTGAACGATGCCAATTTGACACCAGCAAGCGTATCAACATTATCAACAGCAGGCTTCTCTGCTGCTGCAGGGGCCGCAGCATTCGTTGCAGCGGGTTCAGTCGCAGCGGTTTCGGTCGGGGCCGCAGCACCCGTATCTTCGGCCGGTTTTTGTGAGCAGGCCGACATTGTTACCATGGTCAAAACTGCTGCGGTCAATCCCAAGGATGTCCGGATCGATACCATTCGATTCTCCATTAATTTCATCGACACCAAATCAGGTGCTGGCGTCTAAATACACCAAAGAAAAACATCCGCAATCGGCTTCGTCAAATTGGATTTGCATGATAGCAGGGACGCTCTTGGTAGGGGCAACCGCAACTGATGACGCTGACATACCACCCCGACCGCGACCGGTTGCTCGCCGAAGCGCATGCCCGCCCTTCCACGCCGCTCGATATTCCCGTCTTTGCAACGCGCATTGCGACGCTTGGTGATCAGGATGGCGGTGCCGCAGATCGTGCACATCTGGCCGACTTGTGCCGGTC
>JAYTWA010000140.1:0-7865 GCA_043743675.1 Sphingomonadales bacterium | reverse complement strand
GCGGCGGTCGCGCTCAGCGATCGGTGACCGGCGAATTGTTCGAGGTCTTCGGTGATACGGCGGGTGATGTCATTGGCGACCAGGCGGGCGGCGACGCCGATGGCGTTGGCGATGCCCTTTGCATTTGCCGATCCGTGGCTTTTCACGACGACGCCGTTCAGGCCAAGAAAGACGGCACCATTATGGTTGTTTGGATCGAGATGATGGCGCATCAACTCGGTTGCTGGGCGCGAAACCAGAAACCCAAATTTCGAGCGGATTGAGCTGGTGAAGGCACGGCGGAGCAGATCGGTCACAAAACGCGCCGTCCCCTCCATCGTCTTCAAGGAAATATTACCGGTAAAGCCATCACAGACAACGACATCGGTTTCGCCACGCGAAATCTTGTCGCCTTCGATGAAGCCTTGGAAATGCATATGCAGTTCGGACGCAGCGCGCAGCTGGGCTGCAGCATCGCGAATTTCATCCGTGCCTTTTTGCTCTTCCGAACCAATGTTGAGCAACGAGACGCGCGGTCGGGGGATCCCAAGTGCAGTCCGTGAGTAGGCCGCGCCCATGACCGCAAACTCGATAAGGTTGCGCGTATCGCATTCAGTGTTCGCGCCAAGATCAAGCATCACGAAATCATGATCGCCAAGGCTCGGAAGCAGCGCTGCGAGCGCGGGCCGGTCTATCCCCGGCATCGTCCGCAGTGAAATCTTGGCCATTGCCATAAGTGCGCCTGTGTTTCCCGACGATACAGCGGCCCCAGCACGGCCCGTCTTAACAGCATCAATGGCTAGGCCCATCGACGTTGTCTTTGCACGGCGAATGGCTTGTGACGGCTTTTCGCTGCCGTCGATAATATCTGGCGCATGGACAATTTCCGATGCAGCCGACAGGTTTGGATGATTTTTCAATCCGGCGCGTATCGCGGGTTCATCACCAACGAGGAGGAACGTAAGGCCGGGCCACTGACGGCGTGCGTCGGCAACACCTGCGAGCATCGCTGTCAGCCCTTCGTCACCACCCATCGCGTCAATGGCAAGCCGTGGGCTAATCGTCACGCATGCCGCCTTCCCGAATTCGTGCCCGATCAGCCAGCGACCGAAAGTATCTCGCGACCATTATAATGGCCGCACGCGCTGCACATATTGTGCGGACGCTTCAGTTCGCCGCAGTTGGGGCACTCCTGAAATGACGCTACCGTCAATGAATCGTGCGAACGGCGCATGTTGCGCTTCGACGGCGTGGTTTTTCTTTTTGGAACGGCCATTTCGGCACCTGTCTCACTAAAAACGAAAGGATTAAGCGGACAAAAAGCCCGACTGCGAGCGCGCGCTATACCGATTCTGTCACGAGTTGCAAGGCGATGCACGGCGTGGCACGTTGCGAATGAAAACCAAATGGCCATAGAAAACGAAAAGGGGTGTCTGATGATCTTGCCGATAACACTGACTGCTGCGGGCGCTGCGGCGCTGATTAATCTCTGGCTTGCCGTTCGCGTGGGGCAAAAACGGATTGCAGGTAAGGTTTCGATTGGTGATGGTGGTCATCCGCCGCTGATCGCGCGGATGCGGGCGCACGCTAACTTCACGGAATACACGCCTTATTTTCTGATCCTCGTCGCGCTGATCGAAATGGCGTCGGGCACATCGACATGGTTGTGGCTGGTTGTCGGCGCTTATCTACTTGCCCGCATTGCGCACGGCATCGGCATGGATATGGTCGATGGTCAAAGCAAATTGCGTGGCATCGGGATATTGGTGACGATGCTGGCGCTGGCGGGGTTGGCGATTTATGCCCTGACCATCCCCTATCTGAGTTTTGGGCAGGTAACAGCGACCGAAGTCATTCAAGCGGGCTAGGGCAGGCAGGCTAGGGCGCGCTTTTGTGCGGTCTTGCTTCGGCGAGGATGAGCGCAAATTGATCGGCTTCATCGGTCCATTCAGCGACAGGCGACCACCCCCCTGCGCGAAGCAATAACCGTGCATCGCGCGGACCATATTTATGGCTGTTTTCGGTGTGGATGGTTTCGCCTGCGGTCATCGAGAATGTTTCACCCTCTATGGCAAACGTCACATCGCGCGTCGCTTCGAGGTGCATTTCAATGCGGGCGTAACTGTCATTCCAGCGCGCGACATGCGTGAAGGCATCGAGCGGAATGCTGCCATTCAACTCGCGGTTGATGCGCACGAGCAGGTTCATGTTGAACCGTGCGGTAACGCCCGCCGCATCGTCGTAAGCGCTGATCAGTGTGCCGACATCTTTGACCCGGTCCATGCCGATCAGCAGCATCGCGCCCGTTCCGAGCGTGTCGCGCATCCGGCGAAGGAGATCAACCGAAGTTCGTGCGATGAGATTGCCGATGGTCGAACCAGGAAAAAAACCCAGCTTGGGCATTTTTGTCACAGCATCGGGCAGTGTAACTGTGTGCATGAAATCCGCTTCGACCGGATGAATTGCAAGCGCGGGAAATTCGCGACTGAGTTCGGCAGCCGAAGCCCTTAGGAAATCGCCTGAAATGTCGATGGGGACATAGGCTGAAGGGTGAACCGCGCGGAGCAAATGCGGGGTTTTTATCGATGAGCCTGATCCAAATTCGACAACAGCACGGCCAGCGCCCGTCAGCGCGGCAACATCGCTGCAATGGGATGCCAGCAGCGCGGTCTCCACGCGCGTCGGATAATATTCGGGGAGCGCGGTGATTGCTTCGAACAGCTCGGACCCTGCCCGGTCGTAAAACCAGCGCGCGGGAATGGCGCGTGGATGGGTGCGCAGTCCGGCAATAACGTCGGCGCGGAAGGCGGGATCGACAACAAGATCTTCGGTTTCATGGCGGAGCATCAGAGGTCTTTCGCCAGTCGCAGCCCGCTGAACTGCCAGCGCGCGGTGGGCGGGAAGAAGTTGCGCGTTGTCGGGCGCGCCGTGCCGGGCGGCGTTGCGGGGCTCGACCCGCGCAGGACCATCTGTCCGCTCATGAATTTGCCATTATATTCACCAACAGCGCCGGGAGCAGGCAGGTAGCCGGGATAAGGCAGGTAAGCCGAGGCTGTCCATTGCCAGACGTGCCCGAAGGCCTGGTTTAAGTCTGACGCTGACGCTTCCCATTCGAACTCTGTCGGGAGCCGCGCGCCTGCCCATCGCGCATAAGCATCGGCTTCGTAATGACTGATGTGCAAGACAGGTGCGGCTGGATTATGCGGCTGGAGGCCGTTCAGGCCAAAGGATTGGTCACCGCGCCAATAAAGCGGGGTGCTAATGGCTTCGCGCTGCACCCATGCCCAGCCTTCGGACAGCCAAAGTTCGGGTCGCCGATAGCCGCTATCCTCGATAAAGCACTGCCATTCGGCATTGCTCACCAGCCGGTCGGCAAGTGAATGTGGGGCGAGATAGGTTTTGTGGCGTGGCCCTTCACAATCGAAGGCAAAGCCAGCGCTATCATGGCCGATTTCGACAATGCCCACTGGGCCGGTAATCCATTTCACCGGATCAGACAGCGCTGTTATGACGGCGTGCTGCTTGTTCCGGTAGGCTGGTGCGAGCGGATTTTGCGCGAACAGATGCAGGATGTCCGTCAGCAGTAGCTCTTGATGTTGCGCTTCATGTTCACAACCCAGTTCGATCAGGTCGCGGGCAGCATCGGGAAACGTCGCCAGTACGGCCGCATCGACATGCGCGCGATACGCCCGGATTTCGTCAAGCGAGGGCCGCGTCATCACCCCCCGGTTGTGCCGCGCGTTGCGGTCGCCTTCGCCATTATAATAGCTGTTGAAAAGGTAATGATAGGTCGTGTCATAGACGTGATACCCAGGGACATAATCGCGCAGGACAAAGGTTTCGAAAAACCATGTGGTGTGCGCCAGATGCCATTTCGCGGGCGAGGCATCGGGCATTGACTGGACCGTCGCATCGGCATCCGACAACGGTTCGGCTAGCGCCAGTGTTCGCGCGCGGGTCGTCGCGAATTGATCCGCAAGTGCGTCGGTAGCGATGGTTTGCGTTGCCATGCCTGTCTTTACCATGTTGCAGTCAGGGGAACAGGATAAAGGGGCGATTGGTTCCCTTAACGCGACGCGCCCGGCACCCACAAGACATCGTCGGCCCCGTTGCTGTTCGCCACGCGCGCCATCGTGAACAAATGGTCCGACAAGCGATTGAGATATTTGAGCGCCTGCGCGTTCAGCCCGTCCATTGCGGCCACCGCGCTTCGTTCGGCACGGCGCGTGGCAGCGCGGGCAACGTGGAGATGCGCCGCGAGCGCTGATCCGCCGGGCAGGATGAAACTGCCCAGCGGTGAGAGCCCCGCATTCATCGCATCAATCTCTGCTTCCAGCCGCGCCACTTGAGCGGGAACAATCCGCAACGGCTCCCACCCGAAATCGCCGTCGGGCGTGGCGATGTCGGCGCCCAGATCGAACATATCATTCTGTATCGTCCGCAGAATTTGGAGCATGTCACCCGTTGCATGCACCGCAGCGACACCAATCAGGCTGTTCGCTTCATCGACATCACCAATTGCTGCCATCAATGCCGATGACTTTGCAACGCGGCTGCCATCGACCAGTCCGGTCGTTCCGTCATCGCCAGTTTTCGTGTAGATTTTGTTGAGTTTGACCATTTACCCCTGCCGCGAAAGCAGCAGCAATAGCATGACGAGCACAACCGCGCCCGCCTGAAACCCCACACGCATGAACATCGCTTTGTTCTGGCGTTCAGCGGAGCGGCTGACGCCGCCGTCGGTTGATTTCAAATCGGCCTCAGTTGTTTGCAGGAATGCGACAATGCCCTTGATCAGCGCGAACAGAGTCCCGCCCATGGCAAGAACGATAAGAATAATGAGAAGTGTAGACATAAGTGCTAATTAGGGTGTGTCGAACGTAAAGCCAATGGGCAGGCGACGGCTGCGGAGATCATTTGCGAGAGTTGGACCATCCATCCCGCCATTTCGCATGTCAGCAAGGCTAATCGACCCTGCGCGCTTGGCGAGGCGTTTGCTGTCCTGTCCGCAGATCAATGAATGGTGATGGTAGCGCGGCGTCGGCAGGCCAAGCATTTTTTGTAATATTCGATGGATGTCAGTCGCTGTCTCAAGGTCGCGCCCACGCACGACATCAGTCACGCCTTCGGCAGCGTCATCAACGACAACCGCGAGATGATAGCTAGCTAGGGCGTTTTTGCGCGCGATCACGACATCGCCCCATGCCTGTGCCGTATTATCGGGCGCAGCGGCCTTTGCCATGTCGAGCCGCCATGCCGCTGGTCCTTCAACGACGCGACCCTTGCACGTGCCGGGATAGACCGGCGGTAAGCCGCCTTGTGGTGCAGACGCACTCGCCGCGATCTCGGCGCGGGTGCAAACACAGCGATAGGCAAGGCACATAGCCTGCAATTGCTCCAGCGCTGCATTATAACGCGCAGCATGTTGGGATTGCGTGCTAACCCCGTTCCACGTCAGCCCGAGCCAGCGGAGATCATCAAAAATCGCTTCGACAAATTCAGGTCGGCAGCGACCGCCGTCAATATCTTCGATCCTCACCAGAAACCGTCCGCCCCCGGCACGCGCCAGATCATGCGCCATTACCGCTGAATAGGCGTGGCCCAGATGCAACAAACCTGTTGGCGACGGCGCAAACCGTGAAATAGGCGGTTGACCGCGAGTCGTCGCTTGTGCTGTCATATGTACGTCACCAATCGGCCCGAAAGCGCCGACTATGCACAAGGGGAACTGGGTAACGCATGTACCATCCCGATCTAATCCGCCATCCTGATGGATGTCCGGCGCTTGTCCTGAACGCCGATTACACGCCATTGAGCTATTATCCGTTGAGTGTGTGGCCGTGGCAGACAGCGGTCAAGGCAGTGTTCCTCGACCGCGTGGACATTGTCGATCATTATCAGCGCGAAGTGCATTCACCCAATCATACGATGAAACTGCCATCGGTGATTGCACTCAAATCCTATGTCAAACCGTCACAGCATCCGGCGTTTACCCGGTTCAATGTCTTTTTACGTGACCGTTTCCAATGCCAATATTGTGGTGTTGGCACGGATTTGACCTTCGACCATGTTGTTCCACGGGCCTATGGCGGGCGCACGACATGGGAAAATGTGACAACGGCGTGTTCACCCTGCAACCTGAAAAAAGGCGGACGGACACCGCGCGAGGCGAAGATGGGCCTCCACATCGCCCCGATCCGTCCGACGACATGGCAATTGCAGGATCATGGCCGCGGCTTTCCGCCCAATTTTCTGCATGATAGCTGGCGCGACTGGCTGTATTGGGACATTGAATTGCTGGCTTGAGGGCTGTCTCACGATGCAGATTTATCGGAGATTTCGAAGTCTCCGTATTAGGTCAGCGCATTTTTTAAGTGGCGTGTGAGACCAATGTTTCGCTGATGTAGTCAATAAACGCCCTGACTCGTGGTGCCAGATTATGCTTTTCAGGATAAAGGAGTGAGAAGGGTCGCGTGTGCCCGCGAAACGCCTGAAGCACTTCGATAAGTTTGCCCGTTTTCACATATTGCTCGGCGATGAAGTCGTAGGCTTGCACCAAGCCACCCCCAGCAATTGCGAAGTTTACACACCCCAGAAAGTCTCCTGAAAACATAACCGCGGATTTCATCGTCATTTCAATGTCGCGCGTGCCATCGCTGAACTCCCACGGAAATGTGCGTCCGCTGCTCGGTCGTTCAAACAGCACAAGTTTATGCTGTTTCAAATCACTAAGCGTCCGAGGCTCGCCCTGCGCCTGCAAATATGAAGGTGCTGCAAACACACCAAGAGCGGCTTGCTCCAACCGGCGTGCCACTAACGAACTGTCGGGCAGCTTACCCATCCGGATGGCGAGATCAAATCCTTCAGTTATAAAGTCGATATTCTGGTTCGAGATGTTCAGCTCGATCCGAATGTCAGGAAATCGTCGCGCGAATTCAGGCAGAAGGGGGATAATCCGATAGTGGGCATATGTCGTGGGGACGCTGACTCTTATCAGCCCAGACGGTGCGCGCCGCTGACTGCCAAGAATATCTTCCACATCCGCAATCTGATTCAACGCCTGACTGCATTGTTCCTGATACAATCGGCCATCTTCGGTAAGACGGATGCGCCGGGTTGACCGAGTAAAAAGCCGGGAGCCGACCCTTTTTTCCAATCGGGCAATTGATCGGCTTACAGCAGGCGCACCAAGCCCCAATTCAACCGCGGCTTTTGCAAAGCTGAGTGTCTCTGCTGCCTTGAGAAAAATTTCGATGCTGCCGAGCTGAACAGGATCAAACTTTCGTGTCATCAGTTACCACGTGTAATGAATGAAATGATCTGTCGACCATTTATTGTGTTTTGAGCACGGATTATTTCATCGTCTCAACATACACGGAGAATATTATGCCCAAAACTCACAAAGCGTTGATCGTCGTCACGTCACATTCCGAGCTTGGTGACACCGGGAAACAGACTGGTTTTTATTATGACGAAATGTCCGTACCCTATTGGGCGTTGATGGACGCCGGATACGATGTCGAAATCGCGTCCATTAAGGGCGGAACACCGCCTTATGACGCTGCCAGTTATGGCAAGCCGGAAGATCGTGCAGCCGCAGTGCAACGCTTTATCGACAATCCTGCGAGTATGGCGAAGATGAACGCGACGATGATAATCAACAGCGTCGATCCAAAAGCATATGATGTCATATTTCTGCCGGGGGGGCATGGCACGATGTGGGATTTCACTGACCCGGCCCTTGCAAAAGTCATTGGCGAAGCATGGGACAATGGGGCGGTGGTCGGGGCCGTCTGTCATGGGCCAGCCGGATTAATCAATGCTGTCCGTGCTGATGGTTTGCCGGTTGTGCACGGACTCCGAGTCAATTCGTTCACAGATGAAGA
>JAYTWA010000139.1:0-4691 GCA_043743675.1 Sphingomonadales bacterium | reverse complement strand
GTCGCAGCGCGCGGGGATTGTGCCGGCTTCGAGCGTCGCGGTTTTAAGATCGATGCTCGGGATCGTTGCGCCAATATTGGCCGATGCGTTGGCGGTGGTATCGGGGATCCCCGTCAGCGGATTGGTGCATAGCATTTTCGTGCCGCGCCGTGATTTGCCGTTAAAACCTGTTGTACTGTCATAGGCCGCTGTCACTTGCGCCGTGTCGGCGGGTTCGGCGAAACTCTGCCAGCTTAGAATGCAGCCTGATTGATCGGCGGTGGCGCAGGCGGGGATGCCGAGCGCGGGCAGATCGGTTTCAAGCGAGATTGGCCAGCCAATTACATAGGCGGCGGCAATGCGCTTTGCGACGGGTTGCCCAGCGATGCGTTCGCGCAGCAGGCGGAGGAGATGGACGCTGCCTTGGCTATGTCCGGCGACGATGATCGGGCGTTCTGGCCCTGCCTGGCGGAGGAATTCGTCCCATGCCTGCACAACATCGGCGTAGGCGGCGTCGAGCGCTTTCTGCGCATCGGGCTGCGTCGTCAAAAAGGCACCGAAATTAGCCTGGCGATAACGCGGTGCCCAGATGTCGCCTGCATTGCTGAACGGACTCGCCTGACCCTGCACGAACAATTTGGCGCGGTTATTGGATACAGCATCTTCAAGTGACGCATTCCATGACGGGGGCAGCGGCTGGATATAGCTGGTCGGATGAATGAAGAAGATTGCCGCGTTTCCTTTTGACCCGGTGTCCTTGAAAGACGGAGGCAGCCAGAGCGCAGGGTTACCCGGAATGTCGGGGCGGGCGATCCACATTTTCTTGTCAGCATAAGCGTTTGCCGCAGCGGGCATTTGCTCAACAAAGGCTTTGTGCGGGACGAGGGCGGTGCGCATCAGACGTTCGCTGAACAAAGACCAACATATGCCCGCGATCAGGATCAACCCGATTATGACGGCAATAATGATCAGGAATTTTCGGGCCACATGGCCTCCCGTGGTTGATGGTTCACTGTCTTGCTGCTAGCCGACCCAAATATGTCAGTCGATAGCGCAACCGTCAGGAAAATCGCATCGCTCGCTCGCATTGCCGTGACCGACGGCGAAGTGGCGGCAATGGTGCCCGAACTCAACAATATCCTTGGCTGGATCGAACAGCTGGGCGAAGTCGATGTGACGGGGATTGAGCCGATGACTGCCGTGATCGCCAATACGCTCCGGCTGCGCGAGGATGTCGTGAACGCCGATCCGAAAACAGGGGGTGCCATTCGCGACCTGGTGTTGGCGAATGCACCTGCGCCCGAACATGGGTTTTTTGGCGTACCGAAGGTGATTGAATAGTGGCCGCTCTCACTGATCTGGGTATTGCCGCGATCCGCGACGGCGTGCGCAACGGAGATTTCTCCGCGCGAGACGTGGCGACGGCGTTTGTTGATGCGGTTGCAGGGGGGAAGGCGCTGAACGCGTTTCTTGTCGAGACGCCCGATCATGCGCTGACAGCAGCGGACAGGGCGGATGCGGACCGTGTGGCGGGGACATTGAAGCCCATGTCGGGCGTGCCGATTGGCATGAAGGATTTGTTCTGCACCCAAGGCGTGGAAGCGACGGCGGGGAGTTTGATACTCGACGGGTTCAAGCCGCAATATGAATCGACTGTTTCGGGCAATTTGTGGGCGGCGGGCGCGGGGATGCTCGGCAAGCTGAACATGGACCAGTTTGCAATGGGATCGTCAAACGAGACGTCGGCGTTCGGCAACGTGATTTCGCCGTGGCGCAAGGCGGGCAGCAATGCAGCGCTGGCCCCCGGTGGTTCATCGGGCGGGTCGTCGGCAGCGATTTCGGCGCGGCTTTGTCCGGCAGCGACAGGGACGGATACCGGCGGGTCGATCCGTCAGCCTGCGGCGTTTACCGGCATCAGCGGGATCAAGCCAACCTATGGCCGCTGTTCGCGATGGGGCGTGGTGGCGTTTGCATCCTCGCTTGATCAGGCGGGGGCGATGGCGCGCGATGTGCGCGATTGCGCAATCATGCTCGGTGCGATGGCGGGGTTTGATGCGAAAGATTCGACGTCGCTTGATGTGGCTGTGCCCGATTGGGAGGCCGCGCTGTCGGGTGATCTGCGGGGTAAGCGGATTGGGATCCCACGCGAATATCGCGTCGACAACATGCCGCCTGAGATCGATGCGCTGTGGGAGCGGGGCATATCATGGATGAAGGATGCAGGCGCGGAGATCGTCGAAGTCTCGCTGCCGCACACCAAATATGCATTGCCGGCTTATTACATCATTGCGCCCGCCGAAGCTTCGTCGAACCTCGCGCGTTATGACGGCGTGCGTTATGGGTTGCGTGACCTGCCGGATGGGGCGGGGTTACAGGATATGTATGCCGCGACGCGCGCTGTTGGGTTCGGGCATGAGGTCAAGCGGCGGATAATGATCGGCACTTATGTTTTAAGTGCAGGGTTTTATGATGCTTATTTCACACAGGCATCTAAAGTACGTTCGTTGATCGCGCGCGATTTTGACCGGGCTTGGGAGAGTTGCGACCTGCTCCTGACACCAACCGCGCCGAGTGCAGCCTTTGCGCTGGGCGAAAAGTCGGATGATCCGCTGGCCATGTATTTGAACGATGTGTTCACCGTTCCGTCGTCGCTGGCTGGGTTGCCCGCGATGTCTGTGCCGGGTGGGTTGGATTTGGGCGGGTTGCCACTGGGGTTGCAGGTGATCGGCAAAGCGCTGGACGAGCAGGGCGTGTTGAATGCGTGCCTCGCCATCGAGGAACGCGCCGGATTTATCGCAAGGCCGGAGATGTGGTGGTAGTCGTTTCGACTAAAGTCGTGCGACCAGATAGTGCGGGCGACGAAAAGTTACGCACCGAACAGCCAAAATTTGCGCTTATTCAGGCTGGTCGTGGACTGGCCGCCCTTTGGGTTGTGTTTTTTCATATAAAAAAGGGCGCGCTTTTAACTGGTTTAACGGCTGTGCTGCCCGTTTGGCTGACCACTGCACTGTTTGATTATGGCAGTGCGGGTGTTGCCGTGTTCTTTGTCATTAGCGGCTTTGTCATTGCCCATAGCTTATCAAATGTAACGATGAGCGGGACGAGATTTTATCAATTTATTATCAAACGATCAATCCGCCTTGATCCCGTTTACTGGGTTTCAATTGCTATAACGATTGCCGTCGCGGCGATATTGGCGTGGGTTCACAAGACACCCTTCGCGCTTCCGAGCTTAAAAACCATTGGCATGCACGTTCTCTATATTCAGGAAATTGTTCGTGCGCCTGAAATTAATATTGTCTATTGGACACTTACCTATGAAATCCAATTTTACGCGGTTTTTGCTGCTGCGACTTGGGCAGCCACGGTATTGGCCCGCCGATCCGAACTGATCGCCAATATTGTCGTGGTTGGGCCGTTGTGCGTGCTTGCGTTTGTCGCTGCTGTTGCACCCGACGGCTTGTTCCCCAAAGGTGTGTTTGCGAATTACTGGCACGGATTTTTCGTCGGTGTACTGGCTTATTACTCGGGATATATGCGGCGTAATGCTGCGTTGTTGCTAGCTTTGTCAGTGACGATGCTGATTACATCGACTTGGAAATCACAAATTTTCAATGCGCCCTGTGCGTGTACGGCCATTATATTGTATATGTCAGCGCGCGGAACATTTCTTGTAAATGGTTTAAGGCAGCCAATTTTTCAGATTCTTGGGCGATTTTCCTATTCGCTCTATTTGATCCACGGTAGCATAATTGTTGCATTGGGCGGTGCATGGGGACGGGTCGCCGGGCGTGGGTTGGTTGCCGATGCAGGCGCGTTGGTTTTTCTGATAAGTCTAAGCGTGTTGGCAGCCGCTATTATGTGGTGGGCCATTGAGCGCCCGACACATAAGATAGCTTCCAACATTTTTAACCCGAAAGATCGCTTGCGAGAGCAAGAAATACATATTTCGAAAGTGAATGAATGATGGTGCAGAAAACCTATCTTGTGCATGGTAAAACCGGCGATTGGGAAGTTGTGATCGGCCTCGAGGTCCATGCGCAGATCACGTCGAACGCGAAACTGTTTTCGGGGTCTGCCACCGCGTTTGGAGCCGAGCCGAATTCACAGGTGTCACTCGTTGATGCTGCGATGCCAGGGATGTTGCCCGTTTTGAACGGCGAATGCGTGAAGCAGGCCGTGCGGACTGGTCTGGCCATCGATGCCGAAATTCACCGCTGGAGCCGGTTTGATCGCAAGAATTATTTCTATGCCGATTTGCCGCAGGGTTACCAGATTTCACAGCTTTATCATCCTATTGTCGGCGAGGGTTCGCTCACCGTCGAGACTGATGAGGGTGAAAAAGTCATTGGTGTCGAGCGCATTCATATCGAGCAGGACGCAGGCAAGCTGATGCATGACCAGCATCCGACGATGTCCTATGTCGACCTCAACCGATGCGGCGTTGCGTTGATGGAAATTGTGTCAAAGCCTGACATGCGTTCGCCTGCCGAAGCCGGGGCTTACGTTAAGAAACTGCGTGCGATTCTGCGTTATGTGGGCAGCTGCGACGGCAACATGGAACAGGGATCGATGCGCGCTGACGTGAACGTGAGCGTGCGCAAGCCCGGTGCGGAATTCGGGACGCGGACCGAGACGAAGAATGTCAATTCGGTGCGCTTCATTCAGGCCGTCGTGGAGCATGAAGCCAAGCGTCAGGTCGAGGTGATCGA
>JAYTWA010000138.1:0-7785 GCA_043743675.1 Sphingomonadales bacterium | reverse complement strand
TGTCGGTGGCGACTGAGACCGACAGCGCGTCGATACTCCGCCATTGCTGATAATGCGCCAAAGTTTGTGCGTCGCCGAAGTCGAGACCAACACGCATTCCCTCCACCAGCACTTCAGTCAGCGCGGCGACATCGCGGAAGCCAAGATTCAGCCCCTGCCCTGCAATCGGATGAATCCCGTGCGCGGCATCGCCAACCAGCGCGAGCCGTGTGCCCACTATGGTCGCGGCATGGTGAAACCCCAGCGGCCAGGTAGACCGCGGCGCGGCGGCGGACAAATCGCCGAGCACGCCGCCCGTTCGCTTCTGCGCTTCGACGGCAAAGGCATGGTCGGACAGCGCCATGACGCCCGCCGCATCCTTGGCATCGACCGTCCACACAAGCGCAGACCGGTTGCCGGGGAGCATGGGTAGCAGCGCAAACGGCCCCTCAGGATAGAAAATTTCATGCGCGACATTGTCATGGGGAATGCTGTGATCGAATGCCGAAATGATCGCCGCGCTGTCATATTTCCAGTTGGCGATGCGGATGCCCGCAGCGGTGCGGGTCGGCGAATTGCGCCCTTCTGCTGCGACCAGCAAGTCGGCCTTGACCACGCTACCGTCGTCAAGCGATGCCGTCACGCCGCCCGCATCGCGCACAACCGTCGCCGCGCGCGCTGGTTGGCGCAAATCAATATGCTTGGCCGCCAAAGCCGCCTCACGCAGGACACGCCGCAGGATGCGGTTCTCCACCATCGTGCCAAGCGCATCGTCCTTGGGCGTGAAATCAAGCGCGTTCTTGCTGAGGCCATCGCGAACTTCGATCCGCCGGATCGGGCAACCGTAGGGCTTTAGTTTTTCGGCAATCCCAATCGCCTCCAGCATCCGCCACGACGCCGAAGCCACCGCCGATGCGCGGCCATCGAAGGTATCAGACAGCGTTTTTGCGGGGTCGGCAGGATCGACGACCACCGTGGATATGCCATGCGCATCAAGCGTAAGGGCGAGCGTAAGGCCAACCAGGCCACCACCAAGGATAAGTATTTCTGTGCGTTGCATAGCACCCGATATAATGCGTTGCGGCCATCTGCCAACGCCTTGATCATATTATGTCCGAACCCATATCATGATCGGCTCACCACTCCGTGAGACCGACAAGGTATCCCGCGTGGCCGAAAACCCCAATGATCTAAAGGCGAAAGCCATCCCCAGCGGCCGCGTCTCACGACTGGCTGTTTTCGGGCGCATGGCCACAGGTGTTGCGGGCAATGTCGTAACCGATGGCGCGCGCCGCCTTGCCAATGGACAACGCCCGCGGATGAGCGAGCTCTTGCTGACCCCCAAAAACGTGACGCGCGTGACCGATCAATTGTCGCAATTGCGCGGCGCCGCGATGAAGCTGGGCCAGATGATCTCGCTTGATGCTGGCGAATTTCTGCCACCTGAGTTGTCCGACATCATGGCGCGGCTGCGCAACAATGCCCACCGGATGCCGCCGCAACAATTGCAGAAAGTGCTTGCCGATCAATGGGGTACAAACTGGCGGACGCGCTTCAGACGCTTTGGTGCAGGGCCGATTGCGGCGGCGTCGATCGGTCAGGTTCACCGTGCGACCACGCAGGACGGTCGTGATCTGGCGATCAAAGTGCAATATCCCGGAGTGCGCGACAGCATTGACGCGGACATCGACAATGTGGCCACACTGCTCCGTATTTCTGGCCTCCTGCCCAAGGAAATTGATCTCTCGCCGTTGCTGGCTGAAGCCAAGCGGCAATTGCACGAGGAAGCCGATTACGTTCGCGAGGCTGCGCAGATGTCGCGCTTTGGCACGCTGCTGGCCGACGCCCCCGCTTATGTTGTGCCTACGGTAGACCCCGAATTCTGCACCGATCAAGTGCTTGCCATGTCATTCGTCGAAGGTGTTCCGATTGAGAGCATTGAGACCGCACCACAGGAAACACGCGACGCAGCAATGTTGGCACTACTCACGCTCGTGCTGCGTGAATTGTTCGAATTCGGTTTCATGCAGACCGATCCTAATTTCGCGAATTATCGGTATCAGCCCGATACAGGCCGCCTTGTCCTGCTTGATTTCGGAGCAGCGCGCGACATCGAACGGGTTACCGCACAAGGGTATCGTGACTTGCTGACCGCTGGCTTAGCTGGGGACCGCGACGGGATGCGTGCAGCGGCTGTTGCGTCGGGGTTTATAAGTGAGGCTGCGGTGACACATCACCGCGATCGGCTCGACAATATGATCGACATTGTGATTGCCCAGATGACGCAGACGGGCCCGTTCGATTTCGGAGACCGGTCGTTCGTCGGCGTGTTGCGCGATCAGGGTATGGATATGGCTGCCGACCGCGCCACGTGGCATATCCCGCCGGTTGATACGCTGTTCGTCCAGCGCAAGATCAGCGGGACAGCGCTCCTAGCGGCACGGCTCCGTGCACAGGTGGATATTCGAAAACTGCTGAGCACGATGCCGGGATTTGGCGGCGCTGGTTCGGGTGAAGCCGCAGCGGCCTGATCACGCGGGTTGCTTTTTTAACTTGGACGTGCCATTCATATTGCAGCGCAGCGTAGACGACCGTCGTCTTCGCATGGTCGGCCAGCGTGAGTGCTCGATAATTCGAGACAGGCCAGACCCCCATGACGCTCCAGCCAAACGGCTTCCCTTTTCACGCGGGTTGTCACCAACCTCGCTTGTTGGTGTGCCCTTGCGCGCGCTGACATCGCATATTTGAAAGAATATTATGACGAAATTTACTGATCTCGGCCTGTCGCCGCAGATTTTGGCTGCGCTTGCTGCCAAGGGCTATGACACGCCAACGCCGATTCAGGCGCAGTCGATCCCTTCACTGATCGAAGGCCGCGACTTGTGTGGTATTGCACAAACAGGCACCGGAAAGACTGCGGCGTTCGCCCTTCCTTCGATCATGCGCCTCGCCGCATCGGGCAAAATGCGCCCGCCGGGCAGCTGCCGGATGCTTGTCCTGTCGCCGACGCGCGAGCTGGCCGCGCAAATCGCGCAATCGTTTGAAGATTACAGCAAAGGCATGCGCCTGACCGTCGGCTGCGTGTTCGGCGGGATGCCAATCGGTCGCCAAATTAAAATGTGTGGCGCGGGGCTTGATGTCCTTGTTGCCACGCCCGGTCGCCTGATCGACTTGATCGAACAGCGCGCGCTGAACCTGCGTCATGTTGAGATTTTCGTGCTTGATGAGGCCGATCAGATGCTTGACCTCGGCTTTATCCACGCGCTGAAGCAGATCGACCGGTTGCTTCCAAAGGAACGCCAGTCGCTGTTTTTCTCGGCGACCATGCCCAAATCAATTGCCGAACTGGGCGACCGTTTCCTTACCGATCCCATCAAAGTCTCCGTCACGCCCATTGCTTCGACCGCTGAGCGCGTCGAGCAATATGTAACGTTTGTGAATGCGGCGGAGAAAATGGCACTGCTGACCATCGTTTGCCAGAACGAACCGATTGACCGTGCGCTGGTGTTCAGCCGGACCAAGCATGGCGCCGATAAGATCGTGAAGAACTTGGCCGCTGCGGGGATCCGGTCGGCGGCAATCCACGGCAACAAGTCACAGAATGCACGGATGGATGCGCTTGATGCCTTCAAAAAAGGCGACATCAAAATCCTGATCGCAACCGACATTGCGGCGCGTGGCATCGACGTGTCAGGCGTCAGCCATGTGTTCAATTTCGACTTGCCCAATGTTGCGGAACAATATGTCCACCGCATCGGCCGCACCGCGCGCGCCGGCGCCAGTGGCATCGCAGTCAGCTTTGTGGATGGCGAGGAAAAAGGTTTGTTGAAACAGATCGAGCGGCTGACGAAAATCCCGCTGACGCCGGCACCATTGCCACCCAACTTTGCCGAGCTGCGCGCAGCGCTTCCAAAGCCAGTGCCGTCGAAAGCGCCTCCGGGTCGTGGCAGTTCCGGTCGCAGTGGTGGCCGGGGCGATGCCCCGCGCAGTGACGAACCAAAGCGGCATTTCCCGCGTCGCCCCGGCGGTGTTGGTGCTCACAAATCAGCGGTTCGGCGGACCGGCGGACGGTAACATTAAAAATATTTCATCCGGCGGTCACCTGATCGCCGGATGCAACCTGCCATAACCTCTTTCACCGGACGCGCTGGTTGCGCCGGAGAATGAAGGAGTTGGTTCCAATGAAAATTCGTTCACTTGTTCCCGTTGCCGCCGCAGTGATGATGATTGCCGGCCCTGCTATGGCAGCAACAGCTGCGCACAAAGCGCCGCAAACCAAGGTCGCTAAAACACCAAAGCCGGCAAAGGTTGCCAAAGCCAAATAATATCATCCATCCAAATGCCCTTCCGGTCTCCCCTCGTTTCCGCCGGAAGGGCATTTCGATCCTTGTCGCCGCATGTTAGGATGCTGCCATGGGCCGCAAGATCCTTGTCATCGAAGACGATGCCGACACCCGCGCATTCATCGTCAAGGGCCTTGGCGAACAGAGTCATGTCATCGATCAGTCATCCGACGGGCGCGACGGCTTGTTCATGGCGACGAGTGGCAGTTATGATCTAATCATTCTCGACCGGATGTTGCCAGCGCTTGATGGCCTTGGTGTTCTGAAAGCGCTGCGGGCTGCCGATGTCGCAACGCCCGTTTTGATCCTTTCGGCGCTTGCGTCGGTCGATGATCGGATTGCGGGTCTTGAGAGTGGATCAGATGATTATCTTGTTAAGCCGTTTGCCTTTTCGGAATTGCTCGCACGGGTTAATGCCCTGCTTCGCCGCGCGGATGGCAAGGTTTCAGGGATGACAGAAACCAGGTTAATGGTCGGCGATCTCGATATTGACCTGCTGTCGCGGATCGTCCGTCGCAGCGGCAAAGCCATTGATTTGAAGCCCCGCGAATATGCCCTGCTCGAATATTTCGCGCGCAATGCCGGCCGCGTCGTCACGCGCACAATGCTGCTCGAACAAGTGTGGGATTATCATTTCGATCCCGCGACCAACGTGATTGATGTGCACGTCAGCCGCTTGCGACGCAAACTCGATGATGGTTTCGATACGACGATGCTACACACGGTGCGCGGTGCAGGCTATCGTCTAGCCGTCTGATGAACCGGCTACCGACAACAGCGCGCATTGCTATCTTGGCGGTGTTCCTTTCTTTAGCGGGTAGTTTCGTCCTGCTCGGCTTCATCCGCTACGCCACCGTTGCCGAACATGAAGGACTTGCCGAAGCTCTCGAAAGTGCGCTGCTCTTGGCGCTCGGGCTTTCGGTGGCATTCGGCATTATCAGTGGCTGGTTGATCGCACGCTTTGTCGGAAGGCGCGTTGAAGACGTCGTGCGCGTTGCCGATGCGGTTGGTGCAGGTAATCTGTCGCACCGCGCGCCGACATCACATGGCAATGATGCTTTCGATCACTTGGCGCGGCGTATTAATGCAATGCTTGACCGCACCGAAACGTTGATGAGCGAACTTCGGCTGTTAACTGACAGTCTGGCGCATGACCTCCGTTCACCCGTCCAGCGCCTGCGCGCGCGCATCGAAAGAGCCTTGATTGCGTCCGACCAAGCGCAGCGCGACCAATTGCTATCGGGGGTTTTGGACGAAACCGATGCGCTCATGCGGATTTTGACGACAGTGCTGGAAATCGGACGCTCCGAAGCGCTGGCATCGCGCGGTCAGTTTGCACCACTTTACCCCAGCACACTCATTGCGGAACTTGGCGAAATATATGAACCGCTCGCCGATGAAAGCGGCATCACGCTGTGCGTTGACGCGCCGCCTTTCGCACCGATCAACGGCCACCGGCAATTGCTGGCACAAGCGCTGAGTAACCTCATCGACAATGCCCTCCGATACGGCGTCGGCGGAACCAAGATAACACTGTTTGCTGCTGAGGACAGTGGCGAATTACATATCGGTATTGCCGATTCGGGACCCGGAATAGCGATGGCTGACATGGATGATGCCCGCCGCCGTTTCGGGCGACTCGACAGCGCGCGAGGACTACCGGGTGCGGGCCTTGGCTTGTCACTTGTCGAAGCAATTGCGCATCTGCATTCTGGTCGGCTCGAATTGTCCGACAATATGCCCGGATTGCGGGCAACGCTGGTTTTACCGCGCGGTTGATCATGTCAGCGTGTGGGGTTTCTATCGAGGCTCGGCTATGCTTTATGGTCGTATGAGAAAAACTTTTCTGACCTTAAGTATGATCGGTTCGCTAATCGCAACAACGGCTCATGCGCAGCCCGTCGATCCTGCAACCCAAGCCCGCATCGACCGCATCCTGCGCGCCACGCCGCTAATTGACGGGCATAATGACATCGCCGAGCAGCTCGGTGATTACCACGATGGCAAGGTTGAGCGGCTGACCAGCGGCACCGACAAATGGCCCGTACGCCCGCTGATGACGGACATGGCGCGGCTTCATGCCGGGCGCGTCGGCGGGCAATTCTGGTCAGTCTATATCGATGGCAAGATCACCGGCGATGCCGCGATCCGCGCCACATTGGAACAGATTGACATTGTTGACCGTATGATTGCCACCTATCCCAATGATCTCGAAATGGCGCGCACCGCCGATGACATGGTCCGCATCCACCGCACCGGCAAAGTCGCATCAATGATGGGGATCGAAGGCGGACGCCAGATCGGCGGCAGCCTGCCCGCGCTCCGCCAATTCTACCGGCTTGGCGCACGTTATATGACGCTCACCCATAACCAGACGACCGAATGGGCCGACAGCGCCACCGACGAGCCGAAATTCAACGGGTTGTCCCCCTTCGGCCTGAGTGTAGTCGCCGAAATGAACCGGCTGGGGATGCTCGTCGATCTGAGCCATGTCTCCCCGCAGGTTATGCGACAGGCGATTGCGGCCAGCCGCGCGCCCGTCATCTTCTCGCACAGTTCGGCGCGCGCGCTCAACGACCATCCGCGCAACGTGCCCGACGATGTCCTGAAGCTGCTCCCAGCCAATGGCGGCGTTGTAATGGTCAACTGGGTGCCGCTGTTCCTGTCGCCTGCGCGTCTCCGCTACGAGTCCGAAAAGGCTGCCGAAGAAGGACGTTTGAAAACGCTGATCCGCAACGACAATGCGGCGGTCAAGGCGGGCGTGACGGCATGGGTGGCAAGTCATCCCGCCTCCGAAGTGACCGTGGGCGACATCGCCGAGCATATTGATCATGTCGCCAAAATTGCGGGCCATGACCATGTCGGCATCGGTGCTGACCTCGACGGGATCGACAGCACGCCGACGGGTATGACGGGCGTTGAAACCTACCCCCGTCTGTTTGCCGAACTGATCAAGCGCGGCTGGAGCGATGCCGACCTTGGCAAGCTCGCCGGTGGCAATGTGCTGCGCGCGTTGCGTGGAGCAGAGGCGACAGCCGCAGCGATGAAGACTATGCCGCCGTCACTCGCGACACTTCCGAAATGAGCGATCCTGCGCCACTCCGCGCGACCATCATTCCTGTCACACCGCTGCAACAGAATTGCACGCTGTTCTGGTGTACCGCGACCATGAAAGGCGCGTTTGTCGATCCCGGCGGCGACCTGTCAAAGCTCAAAGGCGCAGCGGCCCAAAATGGCGTCACCATCGAGAAAATTCTGATCACCCACGGCCATATCGATCATTGCGGCGAAGCCGGGACGCTGGCGAAGGAACTGGGTGTGCCCATCGAAGGCCCGCATGAAGCCGACCGTTTCTGGATCTGCCGTTTGGAAGATGACGGGCGCACCTATGGCGTCAACGGCAAGATTTTTGAACCTGACCGCTGGCTCGACAATGGCGAACAAGTGACTGTCGGCAACCTGA
>JAYTWA010000137.1:0-1829 GCA_043743675.1 Sphingomonadales bacterium | reverse complement strand
ATCGAGCTTTCGCGGCGCATCGCGCGGCCCGACCTTGCAGTCATGGCAGGGCGCAGCGCTGGAATCAACGGGCTACGTGATTATGTTCGAGCCGGATTTCCGACGGTGCCAATTACCGAAGATAATCATGACACATGGACAATGATCCACGCCATCGCGCGACAGGAAAGCCAGTTCGACCGCAAAATTGTTTCGCGCGCCGGGGCGCGGGGTCTCATGCAGCTGATGCCCGGAACGGCGCGCGAGACAGCCGGATTCATCGGCATAGGTTACAGCCCATCGAGCCTTGATGATCCGGCCTACAATATACAGCTTGGCAGCTGGTATTTCGGGCGATTGATGGACCGGTACCAGGGCAGCTATCCGCTCGCCGTCGCCGCTTATAATGCTGGCCCCGGCAATGTGAACAAATGGCTCGCGGCAAATGGCGACCCGCGTGCCACAGGTGATATTCTTGCTTGGATCGAGGCAATCCCGCTGACCGAAACGCGCGGTTATGTGCAGCGGGTGCTTGAAAATGCCGTGGTGTATGACCTGCTCAATCCCAAAGGCGGGCAACCACGTCAAAACCCGCTATCGACATATCTGGGTAAACGGACGCCCGGTTGATTGACGAAACCAATCCGATCACACTGGCGGGCTATGCCGCAATGCGCGCAGAATATGAGCAACTCATGACTGTCGAGCGCCCGTCTGTTGTCGAAACTGTCAGTTGGGCAGCAGGCAATGGCGACCGCTCTGAAAATGGCGATTACATTTATGGCCGCCAGCGTTTGAGACAGATCGACCGGCGCGCGGAGTTTCTAGCGCGGCGGATGAAATTATCGCGGGTGAACGACCCTGCTTTGCAGACGGATCATTCGCATGTGTGGTTCGGCGCAACGGTGATGATTGCCGACGAGGATGACAATCAACGTTCCGTCATGTTGGTCGGTGATGACGAAAGCGACGCAAGCGCAGGCCGGATCGGCTGGAGTTCCCCGATGGCGAGAGCTTTGCGCGGCAGCGCGATCGGTGATTTGCGGCGCGTGACGCTCCCCGGCGGTGAGCGTGAATGGGAAGTGGTTGCGATTTCATATTCCTAACAATGGTTGCCCCCGCCGCATCCGTTCCCTAATCGTTCGCACGTGACTTTTCCGACTGATAACGATCCGCCCTATATACGTGGCCTGAATGCGCCGCAGCGTGATGCTGTGCTGACAACCGACGGCCCCGTGCTCGTGCTCGCGGGCGCAGGTACGGGCAAAACGGCCGCGCTGACCGCGCGGTTGGCGCATTTGCTTTACACGCGCAAAGCTTACCCATCCGAAATTCTGAGTGTCACTTTCACCAACAAGGCAGCGCGGGAAATGCGTGAACGCGTTGGCCGGATCGTCGGCGACGCGGTTGAAGGGATGCCTTGGCTCGGTACGTTTCACGCGATTGGCGCAAAGATGCTGCGTCGCCATGCCGAATTGGTTGGCCTCCAATCGAATTTTACTATTCTCGACACCGACGATCAGTTGCGTGTGATGAAACAGCTGATCCAGGCGGCCGAGATTGATGAAAAGCGGTTCACGGCACGCGTGCTCGGCGGGTTGATCGATCAGTGGAAGAATAAGGGGTTGAGCCCCAAAGATATTGACGCCGGCGAATCAGAACGGTTTGCTGCGGGCAAGGGGCAAATGCTCTATCAGCAATATCAAGCGCGATTGCTCGCACTGAACGCTTGCGATTTCGGGGACCTGCTGCTGCACGTTCTGACGATATTAAAAACGCATCGTGATGTGCTTGAGCAGTATCAGACCAAATTTCGTTACATCATGGTTGACGAATATCAGGATACGAAT
>JAYTWA010000136.1:0-1557 GCA_043743675.1 Sphingomonadales bacterium | reverse complement strand
GATTCCCGCTTTCGCGCCGTGCTGGGTTCGGCTGCCGATGTCGAAAAAATCGTAGCAGAGGCTGGGTTCAAACAGGCGGACTATGTCCTTTCGGGCCTGCCTTTCTCGACATTACCCAGAGGTGTTGGTGCAGCAATCGCTACGGCAACGCATGCTGTGCTGCGTTCGAGGGGTGGTTTCCTCGTTTATCAGTTCAACCGCAAAAGCCGCGATTTCATGACGCCGCATTTTACCCATATCGATCAGGGGTTTGAAATCTGGAATATCCTGCCCTGTTGTCTGTTCTGGGCGTGGAAAGATTGATTATTCAGCACCGAAATTAAGGCGCCGCGCGACGTTATAATCCATAACGGCAACCACGAAATAGCTAAGCGCACGGCGCGCCTTTGCCGACCATGTCCGCCACCCCGTGTAAGCCGGGAGAAGCTGTTCGACTGAATCACCGATTTCGCCGTCAATGTATGATCGAACATGTGCGGCAAATGCGGGATCATCGACGCGAAGCATCACTTCGAGATTCAGGAACAAGCTGCGCATGTCAAAATTGGCACTGCCGATATAGACGAGGTCATCAATCAGGATCAGTTTTGTATGCAGCCGTGAAGGGGCATATTCATAGATCCGAACCCCTTTTCGCATGAGTCCCGGATAGGTGAAGCGCGCCGCGCCAATGGTTGCCATATTATCTGTTTTGGAAGCCGTAACGATGCGGGCGTTGCCGCGTTGTCCGATCTGGTCGAGGCGGCGCAGCATGGCCGGATTAGGCGCAAAATAGGCAGCGATCATCGACAGGCTTTTGGCCTTCATCATGTCATCACGGACACTGCGCGCCCAGGGCGACAGACGGCGGACTGGCCCGCCGAGCAGCCACCGCGTGTTGCCCGCCGGATTGCTCCAGTCGCGCAGTGACCGGCGCAGATCGCGCATCTTTGCCTTTGGTCGCTTGGTCCAGCGTTGCAACGTGTCGAAATAGCCCGACAGCCGCGTTGCCGCTTCGCCTTCGACCATCAGGCCTAGATCGCGCCACGCCGTGTCCCCTGAATCGCTAAAATAATCGGCAGCGACATTGAAACCGCCGACAATTGCGCGCGTGTCATCGGCCAGTGCCATTTTTTGGTGGTTGCGCAGCAAATAGCGCCGTCCCCAACGCGGATGAAATGCACATACGTCGATCCCCGCCGCGGTAAGCGGTTTGAAGAAAGCATAATGCGATGACGAATCGCTGCCGAAGCCATCGACAATCAGGGCGACACCGACGCCACGGGTTGCCGCTGTAATCAGGGCATTGTGGATTCGTTGTCCCGCCGCATCGTCGGCATAAATATAATAAAGCAGCTTCAGGCTGGTCTGCGCACCATCGATCAGTGCGACCAGGGCGTCGAGGCGTTCGCGGCCCCCGGTTAAAAGCGAGAGACGATTGCCGTCGACGTCATACGCTTTGGCCATACACACGCTCTTCGCGCGGCGATGTTGCTTTTGCAAGCGGTGGTTGTTAAGGACTACTTCCGCATTTAGCAGCAAGATTTTGAAGGAAGCGTTTCATGGCGCGCGTAACAG
>JAYTWA010000135.1:0-9906 GCA_043743675.1 Sphingomonadales bacterium | reverse complement strand
CGTGTGCACCAAATAGCGCGCAACTGGTAAACAGACCGTTAGCCATTGGCCTGCATCGTTTTTGTTGCCCCTTCTTTGTTGCATCGCCGCACGGCGGAGCTAAGGACAGCACAATCATTCGGGGATTGTTCATGACGCCTACGCGCACGCGGCCCACGTCGCCGCATCTGACTGTTTACAAATGGGGACCGCACATGCTGGTTTCAATCCTGCACCGCATGATGGGTGTCGCCCTCGCAACGGCAGGCGTTCTCGGCTTTGTCTGGTGGCTGGTGGCGCTGGCGAGCGGCAAGGAAGCCTATGCAATGTTCCTTGGCTGGGCGACCTATTGGCCCGGCTATGTTGTGGCGATTGGGCTTTCGTTCGCCTTCTTCCTCCACATGGGCAACGGTATCCGCCATTTCGTCCTCGATACCGGCGCGGGTTATGCGCTGAAGGGGAACCGGATCGGCGCGATGGTCGTCATCGCGGGCGCGTTTATTCTGACGTCGCTCATGTGGCTCTTCATTTTTAGCAGGGGACTGTGATGCGCGGCGGTTCTGAACTTGGGCGGGTACGCGGTCTTGGCTCAGCAAAGGAAGGCGCACATCACTGGTGGCACCAGCGCGTCACCGCGTTCGGCAATTTGTTCCTGATCCTGTGGCTGATCTTCTCGCTGCTCCGCCTGCCCGACATTGGCTTTGAAACCGTGCGCAGCTGGCTGCAATCACCGATTGTTGCCGTTCCCATGGCGCTGATCGTCGTCAACACCTTCTGGCACATGAAAATGGGGCTTCAGGTTGTGATTGAGGATTATATTCACGGGGCCAGCCGCATTGTATCGATGGCAATCCTCCATATCTGGACATTCGGGGCCGGTGGCCTCGCGCTGTTTTCTATCCTGAAAGTGGCACTCACAGGGGCTCCCGCGTGACTGAAGCGTATAAGATTATCGACCATAGTTATGATGCCGTTGTTGTTGGCGCCGGCGGTTCCGGCCTACGCGCCGTCATGGGAGCGGCAGAAGCCGGACTGAAAACAGCATGCATCACCAAAGTCTTCCCGACGCGCAGCCACACCGTCGCCGCGCAAGGCGGAATCGCCGCATCGCTCGGCAACATGGGTCCGGATCACTGGACCTGGCACATGTATGACACGGTCAAGGGCAGCGACTGGCTCGGTGATCAGGACGCAATCGAATATCTCGTCCGCGAAGCACCGCAGGCCGTCTACGAACTCGAACATGCGGGTGTCCCGTTCAGCCGCACCGACGAAGGCAAAATCTATCAGCGCCCCTTTGGCGGCATGATGCAGAATATGGGTGCCGGACCGCCAGCCCAGCGCACCTGCGCAGCGGCGGACCGCACGGGCCACGCGATGCTCCACGCGCTCTATCAGCAGTCCTTAAAATACGACGCCGATTTCTACATTGAATATTTCGCGCTCGATCTCATGATGGAAGACGGAGTCTGTCGTGGCGTCATCGCCATGTGCATGGAGGATGGCAGCATCCACCGCTTCCGCAGCCACGCCGTTGTCCTGGCCACCGGTGGTTATGGCAAATGCTGGTTCTCCGCCACATCGGCGCACACCTGCACCGGCGACGGAGGCGGCATGGTTCTGCGCGCAGGCCTGCCCATGCAGGACATGGAATTCGTGCAGTTTCACCCGACCGGCATCTACGGCGCGGGCGTCCTCATCACCGAAGGCGCGCGCGGCGAAGGCGGCTATCTGACCAATAGCGAAGGCGAGCGCTTCATGGAACGCTATGCCCCGTCGGCCAAAGACCTCGCCAGCCGCGACGTAGTCTCACGCAGCATGGCCGCCGAAATCCGCGAAGGCCGCGGTGTCGGCCCGCACAAGGATCATATTTACCTCCACCTCGATCATATCGACCCTGCTGTCCTCGCAGAGCGGTTGCCGGGGATTACGGAAACCGGCAAAATTTTTGCGGGCGTCGATCTCACGCGCCAGCCGCTGCCAGTCACGCCGACGGTACATTACAACATGGGCGGCATCCCGTGTAATTATCATGGTGAAGTCGTGACGCTGAAGGACGGAAATCCGGACTCAGTTGTCCCCGGCTTGTTCGCGATTGGCGAAGCAGCGTGTGTGTCCGTCCACGGCGCAAACCGTCTGGGGTCGAACAGCCTGATTGATTTGGTGGTGTTCGGTCGCGCGACGGGCAAACGTCTTGCTGAAATCATTACACCGGGCACCGCGCACAAGCCGTTGCCCAAGGGGTCAGAAGAAATGGCGCTCGGTCGCGTCGATAAATTCCGCCACGCATCGGGTGGATCAAAGACCGCGGAAATCCGCCTCGACATGCAGCGGACGATGCAGAAACACGCCGCCGTCTTCCGCGACAACGAACTGCTCGACGAAGGCAAAATACTTATCGACAAAGTCGCCGCGCGCATTGCGGACGTTCAGGTGTCGGACCGCTCGATGATCTGGAACACCGACCTGATCGAGACTTTGGAACTCGACAATATGCTCCCGCAAGCCGTCGTCACCATGCACAGCGCCAGCAACCGCCACGAAAGCCGCGGTGCCCACATGCACGAGAGCTTCCCCGACCGGAATGACGCCGACTGGATGAAACACACCCTCGTTTGGCGCGAAGGGGCCCAAGTCGCCATCGATTACCGCCCCGTGCACGATTACACGCTGACGGACGAGATCGAGTATATTAAGCCAAAGGCGCGGGTGTATTGAGGAGCAAAAATGGCCAATCCGCAAGAAATCGAAGAGTTGATGAAAGACTATTGCTTGACGCAGCGACATCCGGATCTTCCACCATTTGTTTTTGGCCAGCATCAAACTCGCACAAATTGGGAGGGCACGGATTTAAGCTATAAGGCGGGGTGTTACGTTATATTTAATAGGGCCGAAGAGGCTATATATATCGGCAAAGCATCTTTTAAGGCAACGATGGGAACTCGTTTGAAGGCTCACAATCGTAAAAAAGATGATAAGTGGAACGAGGCAGTTTTCGTGCGAATGATCGAAGTCACTCAACCATTCGAAGCGCCGTCATTGGAAGAATTTTTACTGAATAGAATTACGACAAAGTATAATAAGGTTGGGGCTATAAAATCCGACCTTTCACAGCTGTGACTGCTAACAACTGATCCAACCAAACCCATTAATCTTCAAACATCTCGCGCACTGCACTGAGCGCCTGGCAGAGAAACTCGTCCGACATTACCCCCACATGCTTGCGTAGCCGCATCTGATCAACTGTCCGCAACTGATCGGGAAGCAGTTGGCTCTCACCTCCCGCAAATATTATCTCGACACGGAACGGAGCGGGGCGAGTACCGCTGGTTAATGGCATAATCGTCACTTCACTGTACGCAGCCCCGCATTCATCGCGTCGGGGGAGACGATCAGGCAGGGTCGTATTTTACGGATTTCGCTGCCGACTGTGGGATCCAGACAGATCAGCGCCGAAGCCAAAGTTACGAGTATGACACCGAACCAAAAAACCACTTTCCTACAACACAACAATCTGGTCGATTGCCTGTATGACAGTTTCCACCTTTACGGCGATAACGATGCACGGTGCGCCGCCTGTCAATGCAAACATCACATTTCTGCAAGCAAATCCTTGATCGCGACGAAGCCAAAGCTCACTGAACTGTCCGCCACACCATAGGGCAGGAATATGTCGTCGCCGATGCGCATTGCGCCACAGCTGTAAACGACATTGGGAACATAGCCTTCGCGATCCTCATCCGCGGCCGACAAGATTGGTTGCGACGTCCGGCCAACCACTTTCAACGGGTTGTTACGGTCAAGCAAAACGGCACCGATCGAGTATTTGCGCATGGCACCAACACCGTGAGTAAGAAGAAGCCAGCCTTCATCGATTTCAATCGGTGGCCCGCAATTGCCAATCTGCACCAATTCCCAAGGGAAGCGCGGCTTCAGCAACAGTTTGCCTTCGTCCCAGTGCGTCACATCGTTGGATTCAAGCAGATAGAGATTCTGCCCGTCATTGCGACCGATCATCCGGTAAATGCCGTCGTCGCATTTCGGAAAAAGCGCCATGCCCTTATTGCCCGCCGCAGTGCCCGTAAGCGGGATCAGATCGAAGCGCGTAAAATCATTGGTGCGCAACAGTTCGGACCGAATGTCACGGCCCGAATAGGCGGTGTAGGTACCCAGCCAGGTGCTTTCGCCATCGCTGCCCACAAAATGGGTCAGGCGAAGGTCTTCGAGTCCATTGCGCTGCGCTTCGCTGACAGGAAAAATAACGGTGCCGCTTAAACTGCTGTCGGCGTGGCAGTGCACTGAAACCGTGCCGTCGGTTCGCGACATATCGGGTGCGATGGCTGTGGCGGCCGTCATATGATGCGGTTGTGGTGATAATGTGAACTTGCGTCCCGGCGACAGGAAGCCTTCGCGGAAAACAATTGATGATATATGGCCTTCTCCCACAGCCCGAAGAGACAGGATGATGCGGACACTGCCTTCCGACAACTCACTTTGATTGGGATGAAGCGTAACCGAAGGATTCATAAGTGCGGCGGCGGCAAAGCTGTATTCGTGACAGAAATAGGCGCCAATCAACAATTTCTTTTCGTCACGAATCCGCCGCCCGTCCAGCCCGAGCTGCGCCTCGATCTCATCGTAACGCTGCATGAAAATCTGTTTCGTTTGCGCATGACGCGCCTCGAAATCATAGAAGACAAGTGCAAGTTCGGTTCGCGCTGTGCGCATGTCCATCGCACGCACTGTATCGACCAGCGCCTGAACACGATTGCCCGGCGCATGGGCATTCCACGCAAGGTGAAACGGGCGCACGACGACACGCGACGGGTCCGCACGCAATCGCACGTCCGATTGTTGAACCTTCAGCACGCGGTGAATCGGTGACGCTGGATACTGTGGGTCGCGTGGTGAAAGGCAAGGATCGATTCCGCACCACGATTGCGATTGACACCGGTCGGGATCAGGCCGTCGAAACACTCGCCACTTTCAACATTGGCAACCGCAATCCCGAGTTCGTTTTTCCCCAGAAACCAGAGATAAGTATTGACCGCGTGTCTCGACCAGTGGCGGTTGCCAGTCGCATCAAAGGCGGCGTCACAAGCATCAATCGTCGCCCACGCCTCGACCGGTTGCTGATCAAATGGAAGCGGCAGTGCATAAGGCCTGCCAAAGCTGTCACTGCCGACGGCACGAAAATGACCATCGGGAGAAACTTGCTGCGTCATCAGCCATGATAATGTGGTCTCGCCTGTTTCGATAAAATCAGCGCGTCCGAGCGCATGGCCCGCGCGAAGCAATGCTTCGGAAAGGCGTGCATTGTCATACGCGAGCTCGGGCTCAAACCAGTCCCATCCATGCCGTCGCTGGTCATTAAACTGTTCGCACAGCATTTCAGCCCAACCTGTTATTTGGCTCTTAAAGCGAACATTGTCGTTTGCGATTGCACCCAGCATCATAAAGGCGCGCGCTCTCGGACTCTGAATAGTGGACAGCGGTTTGAACGCGCGATCAAAAAGCACATGTGCCCATGTTGATAGCTCAGGATCATGGGTCTGCGCGGCCGTTATGCCAAGCGCCCAAAGCGTGCGCCCGCAACTGTCATCGGACCCCGCGTCTTCAAGCCACTTACGGTTAAAGCCCATAAAGTTACGAAAGCATGCGGTGTCTGAATTCCAGGCTTGCTCGACGAATGCCGCATAGGCCGTCCGCAAATGTGGACCGACATCATTCGGCTGTTTGGCAAACAGCATTAGCGCACGGGCATTGTCATCAATGCAATAACCATGCGCACGATCGGGAACGCCGAATATGCTGTGCTGCAACATGCCTGTGCCATCACTCATGCGATCAATAGCATTTAGGGGAAGCGCATGCGGTATGCTGGTTAAACGCCGCGGTATTGGCTGCAAAATCGACCGGGCAGCGATCATCTCGAACCGGGCCATCGAGGCTTCGGCAAGGCGTGGCCAGATCATTGTCCGGCCCAGTGTATAGGTTTTTTTTCGCATGACCATCATCGCTTCCTGGTCGTCAAAAAGAGCGACAATATGTTCGGCAAAAGCATCCGTATCGCCGAAATCGACTAAATGCCCACAGCCACCGCTGAGCAACTCTTTGGCGTGGACATAGGGCGTAGAGACGACGGGCTTGCCAAGCCCCACCGCATAGGCAAGCGTTCCCGACGTGACCTGCGCCGGATTAAGATAAGGCGTCACATAAATGTCGGTCGCTGCAAGATAGTCGAGGATTTCTTCTGTCGCAAAGAACGTATCAATAAAGCGGACATTTTCCAAAACCCCTAAATCTTCGGCAAGATCGATAAGCGACGTCCGATAGCTTTCACCTTTTTCATCAATGGTGTGCGGATGCGTTGCGCCCACAACCAGATACAGGGCGTCGGGATGGTGCGCGACAATTGCGGGCATCGCTGCAATCACTGTTTCGATGCCTTTGCCCGGTGACAGCAACCCAAATGTCATTATCACATCACGACCGGCAAGTCCGAGTTTCGTCTTCATCGGGACTGTATCGGTAAATGGCCGGTCAGGGATCCCGTGCGCAATTACAACAACCTGCGCAGGATCGGCATCGTAGTGATCAATCAAAATGCGACGACCTTCTTCGGCCATGACAATGATCGTTTCGCAGCGGTCAACCAGCGCCTGCGTAACGCGACGCTGTTCGTCATCAGGTTCTGACAGAACAGTGTGCAGCGCAACAGCGACGGGCACGGTAAAGCGGTCAATCATTGTCAAAATATAATCACCAGCTTTGCCGCCAAAGATGCCAAATTCATGCTGAAGCCAGATCATGTCTGGTGCGCTTGCTGTAATCTCACGGGCTGCGGACCGGTAACTTTCAATATTGTCCTGCTCGATCGTTCCCGTGACAGTCTCAGGATAATCATAACCCGGCCCATCATTCATGACCCAGAGATCAACGCTAACGTCGGGAAATCGATCATTGATCGCCCGCAAAACATCGGTGGTATAGGTGGCGATCCCACATCGGCGGGGTAATGAATTGCCAATCAGCGCAATCTTTCGAATGCGCTGCAATGCAGGATTTTTATGAATGACGGGCTCGTCGTGATGATCCATCACGGTCTCGTCACTGAAAGACAGAAATTCCATCGATTTTCTCCGCTGTCGGAGGTCGCGCGCATCGCGCAAACACGCAGCACATTCGAATAAACCAACAGCACAGAAAGCCATTTGTTCCCGCAGTGCAGCATGAAACAATTTGGCTTTGGGAACGAATTACGTCGAGCTTTAGTTAGGGTGTGGTTACATCCAATGGGAGATTCACATGCGCAAGATTTTACAACTTACTGCAATGCCGCTTTTGTTTGCATCCGCACTTGCCGTTACAGCCTGTTCGAGCCCCGCCGAGAAGGCAGCCGAAAATGTCGCGGACAATATCGAAGACCAAGCTGACATGGTGCGCGATAACGCCGAAATGGTGGCCGACAATATTGAAGCACGCGGTGATAACATGGACGTTAAGACCGACGGCATGGATTCAGCCGCCGAAGAAAAAATGGATAACAAAGCTGCGGTTGTGCGCGACCGTGCCGAAAACAAGGCCGACGCTATGGAAGATAAGGCTGACGCTGTTCGGGATAATGCGAACAAGTAAGGCGTCACTTTCGGAACAATATGCATTTACGATTCCGTCGGATTCAGCAATTCCGTCGGGATCGTTTTGCTGTGCTTAAACCCCGACATATGTCATAGCAGACATAATTGATCTGTGCTTGGGAATTCTGGTGGCCACTTTTTCCAGACATCGAAAATGCATGATGCGTGCAGTAACGGCGTTCGCAAAGCGACACTGCCATGTCTGATCCGGATAATCGCCAGCCAAGCGCGCAATTGCAGATTGCGGACCATATTCGCCTCCGCTTTGCTCAGGAAGCAGGCGGTGTCGGCGCGTGGGACTGGGATGTTAACACTGGCCTGACGTGGTGGTCAGACGTTCTTTACACGCTGCTCGGTGACACGCCCGATGGGGTTTCCCGCACGCTGAACGACTTCATGCAATTTGTGCATGAAGATGATCATGCGATGATACTTGAGGAAATTCAAACGGCCGTTGACGAAAAGCGCGGCTTTGAAATCGAATTCCGGATTCATCGGCCAGATATGCCCTTGCGGTGGTTAATTGGCCGCGGACAGCCATTGTTCGATCATGCGGGTGCCGTGACGCACATGATGGGTGTCAACCTCGACATTACCGACCGTAAAATGGCGGAAAATGCTTTGATTGAACTTAACGCGACACTGGAGGACCGTGTCGAAACGCAGGCCGCTGAACGCGAACGACTATGGTCATTGTCCGAAGATCTGATGCTTCTGGCCAGCTATGATGGTGACGTCATGCGCGCTAATCCTGCTGCGGCACGTCTTTTTGGCAACAGACCGCACAGGCTGTTCCAAATCGTTCACTCGAAGGATTTGGACAAGGTCAAAGCTGCGTTACGTCTCATTCAAAATGGCGGTCGAGCTTCGCGGATGCAGGCTCAGGCGATTGGGGATAACGGGGAATTGCGGTGCATCGCATGGTCATTTGCGCCCTACCCCACTGGTGACCGGTTTGCTGCTGTCGGTCGCGATGTGACGGACTCGCTGGAAGCACAGGACCGCCTCCGTGAGACTGAAATTCGGTTGACGCAGGTCCAACGAATGGAAACCCTCGGTGAACTGGCCAGCGGCGTCGCCCATGACTTTAACAATCTGCTCGTGCCAATCTTCGGCGTGCTCGACATGCTCGAACGTCGTCCACAGGGTGATGATGATGTCGATGCGCTGATCCGCGGCGCCAGCAAGGCGGCAAGCAATGCGCGCGATCTTGTGCGGCGCTTGCTTGCATTTTCACAGCGTCAGCAAGTCGAAACCGAATTCATTGAAATCGATATGCTCGTGTCAGGCATGAACGATCTACTGCGTCATACGCTGCCGCCCACGATCGACATAATAATGGCCATTGATGCGAAACTTCCCCGCGTTCGTGTCAATGCCACACAATTCGAATTGGCGCTGTTGAATCTTTCGATCAACGCAAGCGATGCCATGCCCGATGGAGGAACACTGACAATTTCGGCGACAATGACGGGTGCGCAGGACGGGCTTGTCCTGCTCCAAGTGCACGACACTGGACATGGTATGGATGCTGAGACGGTCAAACGCGCGACAGAAGCTTTTTATACAACCAAAGGGCCCGGCAAAGGCACCGGGCTTGGCTTGTTCATGACCCGGCGTCTCATCGAGCAATCGGGCGGCGATCTCAAGATCGAAAGTGCGCCGGGCGCAGGCACGACAATTTCACTATTATTGCCCGATGTTGAGCGTTCACGCGTCAGTTCAATTGTACAAAAGGCATCACTGGGTTTGGGCTCTACATCGCCTGGTGGAGATAGTGGGGATTGAAACGCGCGGCTGTCTGAAGCTGACGCACGTTTTTGACGACCAACTTGCGCCGATTAAGTGTTGCAAAACCACTGGCATTCAATTTTGCAACGACACGACCAACATGCGTTTCAGTCAGACCAAGCGCATCGGCCAAATCACGATGGGTCAGCGGAAATGTGCAGCTATTTTCGGGTGCAAGACCGACGAGGCGCATCCGCGTGAACATTTCACAGCATAAATGCGCAAGGCTTTCATAGGCATCACGCTGCCCGACATTGACGGTCCATTCGCGCTGGATCGATGCCGAAACAAGCGATTCCCACAATAGCGCGCGCATGACACGCGGGTGATTATCACCCAAGTCATCGAATTCTGCTGGTGAAATCTTTGTGTAGCGCAGTGGTGTCAGGGCGCCGATTGAATAATCGACCTCTTTCAAAATATAAACGTGTAAATCACACATATCGCCGGGCACGAACAGCCCGACGATCTGGCGCGCGCCATCCTCAAGCGTTTT